>NZ_JCALEJ010000079.1:0-337 GCF_059813315.1 Mycobacterium sp. NGS11 | reverse complement strand
TCGGAGCTTTGACCGGCTAATCGGAGCTCACGGGGCCGCGCTGTCGAGCGGAATGGTTCATCGTCGGGGTGACTTGGTGAGCTTGCGGAGTTGTTCTTCGTGGCGTTTGACCCCTTCGGCGAGGGCTTCAACTGCGGTGCGGAGGTGTGCAACTTCGGTGGCCAGGCCGGTCAGGGTGCGGGCGTCGGTTTGTCGGGTGCGGTGTTCGTCGACGATGGCGCGTAGTTGTTGGTCGCGGTAGAGCGTCGCGCGGCCGATCTGGGCGTGTTCGGCGACGGCGGTGAAGGTGATGGGGTGGCCTGAGGTGGCGAGCTCGGCGCAGACACGCTCGACGAGG
>NZ_JCALEJ010000078.1:0-352 GCF_059813315.1 Mycobacterium sp. NGS11 | reverse complement strand
CGCACCCCGCTGATCAGCAACCAGCGGATAAGGCCGATCGGTGGGCAAGACCAACCGCTCAGGCATGTCGGCCAAAGTCTGCTGCCAATACGCCAACTGCTCACCGATGCGGCTCTCCCGATCATCGAGATCACCAAACTGGGCACGCTGCCACAACGTGTAATCGACATACTGCACCGGCAATTCAGCCCACCCAGGAGCCTGCCCCGCACAGCGACTGGCATACGCCGCACCCAAATCGGCCACCAGCGGCGCGATCGACCAACCATCGGCGGCAATATGATGCACCACCACCACCAACACATGCTCATCGCTACCCGTGCAGAAAAGCCTCGCCCGCAACGGAATCTCG
>NZ_JCALEJ010000077.1:0-389 GCF_059813315.1 Mycobacterium sp. NGS11 | reverse complement strand
GCCGCCCCGGTCTTGAGCACCGCCGCAATCGACACGATCGCCTCAGCCGACCGGGAAAACAGCAACGCCACCGACTCGCCCGGACCCGCACCATGACCAACCAGCACATGCGCCAACCGATCAGCGGCCTCATCGAGCTCGCGATACGTCATCGACCGGCCATCGCATGTCAGCGCCACCGCACCCGGGGTGCGCGCCACCTGCGCCGCAAACGCCGCGGGAATCGACACCGCCGACGACTCCGGCTCCTCCAACACCACCCGGTTACCGACCTCGGCCAGGCGAGCGTGCTCAGCAGCATCCAACAGATCCACCGACGACAACCGCCGCCCCGGATCAGCACTCAACTCCACCAACACCCACCGCAACCGCTCGACCAACAACTCGAT
>NZ_JCALEJ010000076.1:0-450 GCF_059813315.1 Mycobacterium sp. NGS11 | reverse complement strand
GGCCGCTTCGGTGGCGAACGGTTTGTCAAGATCACCGGCGGCGGTCAGCAGCGGCAGCCATAGTTCGACCATGACCACCAGGTACTTGCCGCACGGCATGCCCATCAACGCCCACACATGCTCCAAAAGCGCCCTGGCGTCGTCGCTGAAGCCCCGCGGCCGCAAGCTGCGCCCGTCGACCTGCTCGGCCGGATCCGCCAGCCTCGGGCCACTCAGCATCCGCCGCGCCGTCGAGCGACCCATCCCGGTCGTGGCCACCACCCGATCCAGAATCTCGCCCTTGTCCGCCTTGGACGCCCTACGGTACTGACCTCGCAGTTTGTTGGTTACTTGCCGTCTTGCGGCCATGTCGATCTTGCCCTCCACATCGGGCAAGCCTTCCGCGCTACGCGCTCAAAATAGCTGAGGCACTACCACCGGCTACGCGCTCAAAGTAGGTGAGGCACGCCG
>NZ_JCALEJ010000075.1:0-492 GCF_059813315.1 Mycobacterium sp. NGS11 | reverse complement strand
GGATGCTTCTATATCGTGTCAAGGGGTTGCAGCGACGGGATGTGTTGCGGCGAGGGTTCGATAGAGCTGTCGTGTGATGTAGCGCTTGAGTGAGCGCATGATCTCCTTGGTGGTCCGGCCTTCCGCGCGTCGCCGGGCGACGTAGGCCTTGGTTGGCGCGTGAGTGCGCATGCGGACGATGACTACAGTGGTCAATGCCCGGTTGAGGCGTCGATCCCCGCCGCGATTGAGCCTGTATCGCAGGGTGTTTCCCGAGGACGCGGGTATTGGGCAGGTGCCCGCCAGTGCGGCGAACGCCGCTTCTGAACGCACGCGACCGGGGTGCGACCACGCCGTCAAGACGGACGCGGCGACCACCGAGCCGACACCGGGCAACTCGCACAGTTTTGGAACGGTGTCGGCAACGGCGGCGTCAAGTGCTTTGCGATTGTCGAGCAGTTCGCCATCGAGGGCGACGATGCGCTTGGCCAACCGGATCGCTTCCTGCCGGCA
>NZ_JCALEJ010000074.1:0-502 GCF_059813315.1 Mycobacterium sp. NGS11 | reverse complement strand
CCGCTCAGTTGGGATGACTATTTGCTGAGCCGCTCCCTCTAAGGTGCCGAAAACGGTGCGCAGACTCTCGTGGCGGTCCACCACATCGGCCAGGGCCGCACCCAACGCCTCGGCATCCAGAGGCCCGCGCAGTTGCAGCGCCACCGCCATGTTGTAGACCGGTGACGGGCCATGGAGCTGATCGAGGAACCACAACCGGTTCTGCGCGAACGACAGCGGAACCACCGCCGGCCGCTCACCGGCCACCAACGGCTCCAGGCCCCCGCCACCGGCACCGATACGGGGCGCCAATTGGGCGACCGTGGGCGCCTCGAACAAGGTCCGCACCGCCAGGCCCGCCCGCAAAGCCTTGTTGACTGCGGCGGTGACCCGCATCGCCGACAACGAATCACCACCCAGGTCAAAGAACGAGTCGTCGACCCCCACCCGCTCGATGCCGAGCACCTGCGCATAGATGCCGACCAGAATCTCTTCGACCGCGCCGACGGGCGCGCGATACCTA
>NZ_JCALEJ010000073.1:0-502 GCF_059813315.1 Mycobacterium sp. NGS11 | reverse complement strand
CCATTACCGCGCCCCCAGCAACCCGATTGAGGAGATCGTTGCCGACATCTATGCGCAGGTGCTCGGGATCGAGCGGGTCGGTATTGACGAGTCGTTCTTTGACCTGGGTGGTGATTCGCTGTCGGCGATGCGGGTCATCGCCGCGATCAACACGGCGCTAGACGCCGGCCTGGCGGTGCGGACCTTGTTCGAGGCGCCCACGGTCGCCCGGCTGGCGCCCCGTATCGGTGCCGGTGACATCGCGCTGGAGCCGTTGGTGGCCGGTGAGCGGCCGGCGGTGGTTCCGCTGTCGTTCGCGCAGAACCGGTTGTGGTTCCTCGATCAGCTCCATGGCCCGTCACCGGTCTACAACATTGCGGTGGCGCTGCAACTGCGCGGCCGCCTGGACGCCGAGGCGTTGGGTGCGGCCCTGGCCGATGTGGTGGACCGCCACGAGAGTCTGCGCACTCGATTCGCCGCTCCCGGCGGAATGGCTCAGCAGCTCGTGGTGGCGTCGGCACAA
>NZ_JCALEJ010000072.1:0-631 GCF_059813315.1 Mycobacterium sp. NGS11 | reverse complement strand
TGACCGGACCCCGTGAAATGGTCCACGGCGAACGAGAGTCGTTCATTGGTGGGTACAGGTGGCAGCGTAGCGGGCCGGCGCCTGATAGCCCAGTGACGAATGCCGGCGATGGTGGTTGTACTCGTGCTTCCAGTCGCTGATGACCACCCGGGCCTGGGCCATCGACCAGAAGCTGTTGATGTTCAAGCATTCGTCACGGATGCGGGAGTTGAAGGATTCGACGTAGCCGTTTCGCCACGGCTCGCCGGGTGGAATGAAGTGCAGGCCGACCTGTCCGGCGGCCCAGTCGGCCATGGCGCTGCAGGCTAATTCGGGTCCGTTGTCGCATCGCAGGACGGCCGGGTAGGTGCCACGCTCGGCGGCCAGGCAGTCCAGTTCGGCGATGAGGTGCTCGCCGGTGATGCTGCGCTCAACCATCCCACCGAGGCATTCGCGGGTGTGTTCGTCGATGATCGACACGATCTTGATCGGACGTCCGTCGGTGGTGCAGTCGAACTGGAAGTCCACCGCCCACACCCGGTTGGGCGCATCGGCGACTACGGTCGCTGGTGCGGTGGAGCTGCCGTGGCGTTTGCGGCGACGGCGCTGCGGCACGCGAAGCCCTTCTTCGCGCCAAAGGCGTTGCACCTTC
>NZ_JCALEJ010000071.1:0-702 GCF_059813315.1 Mycobacterium sp. NGS11 | reverse complement strand
GCCGCCAGATCGAAACTGTGGCCCGCTACTTCATCGACGGCCTTCGTCAGCCCGTCGTCTGAAAAATCGCTGGCATCAATGATCTGCCAACCAAAGTCAGCCTCCCCGGCGGGCACCACTACCTGCCGCGGTATGCCATTGCTCGCGACGAACAGCGTCCGCAGCGATTCGTGACGGTCCACCACATCGGCCAGCGCGACCGACAGCACCGTCGCATCGAGCCTGCCGCTGAGCCGCAACCCCACCGCCATGTTGTAGACCGCGGACGGCCCCTGCAACTGAGAGATGAACCACAACCGGCTCTGCGCAAACGACAACGGCACCACCGCCGGCCGCTGCACCGCCACCAACGGCTCCAGCCCACCCCCACTCGAACCGACACGAGAAGCCAACCGCGCAACCGAAGGCGCCTCAAACAGATCGCGCACCGAAACACCGGCACCCAAACCCGAATTGACCGCCGCGACCAAACGCATCGCCGACAACGAATCCCCGCCCAAATCGAAGAACGAGTCATCCACACCGACCCGCTCCACACCCAAAATCCGCGCGTAAATACCCGCCAGCATCTCCTCGGTGGGCGTCACCGGTGCCCGGTACTCTCTGGTGTTGTAGTCCGGTGTGGGCAGGGCGCGTTTGTCGAGTTTGCCGTTGCTCGTTAACGGCAGATGGTCGAGGCCCACGAGCGCGGTGGGCACCATA
>NZ_JCALEJ010000070.1:0-797 GCF_059813315.1 Mycobacterium sp. NGS11 | reverse complement strand
TCCTCACGGGCGATCACCGCCGCCTCATCAACCCCGTCCAACCCCGCCAACGCCGTACGCACATCACCAAGCTCGATGCGATACCCACGAATCTTGACCTGCTCATCAGCCCGACCCAAATAATCGAGCTGCCCATCAGCACGCCACCGCACCAAATCCCCAGTGCGATACATCCGCGCCCCGCTACCACCAAACGGACACGCCACAAACCGCGACGCCGTCAACCCCGCCCGCCGCACATAGCCACAACTCACACCGCGACCCGCGGCATACAACTCACCGACCACCCCGACCGGCACCGGACGCAACCACTGATCCAACACAAACAACGCCGCCCCCGGCACCGGCGCACCAATCGGCGGCACCCCCGACCCCGCCGCCAACGCCGCACTCAGCGTCAACACCATCGTCGTCTCAGTCGGACCGTAGGCATTGAACATCACCCGCCCCGGAGCCCAGCGATCCACCACCTCAGCCGGACACGCCTCACCGGCCACCGCCACCGTCATCTGCCCCAAGCCCTGCGGCGACAACGTCGCTACCGCCGACGGAGTCCAAGCAAGAAAACTGGCCCGCTCACTGACCAACAACTCATGAAAATCTTCCGGCGCCGCGGCCACCGCTTCGGGCACCACCAACACCCGCCCGCCATGCAACAACGGACCCCACACCTCCCACACCGAGGTGTCAAACCCATACGAATTGCACTGCGTCCACGTCCCCGGCAGCACATAGGCGTCCGTCTCCAACAGGAGCTGAGTCACATTGCCATGAGTGACCGCCACCCCCTTCGGCAC
>NZ_JCALEJ010000007.1:0-194187 GCF_059813315.1 Mycobacterium sp. NGS11 | reverse complement strand
AGCTGGCGGCGCTGGGTGATACGTATGCGAACGCCTCGCCGGATCTGTTCGACTTTTTGAACAATGCGGTGATCACCTCGCGCACGATCAATGCCCAGCAAAAGGATTTGGATCAGGCGTTGTTGTCGGCGGCCGGGTTCGGCAATACGGGTGCGGACCTGTTCGAAAAGGGTGGGCCGTATCTGGCGCGCGGCGCCGCCGACCTGGTGCCCACCGCGCAACTGCTCGACACCTACAGCCCCGAGCTGTTCTGCACCGTGCGCAACTACCACGACATCGAGCCCAAGGCCGCGTCCTTCCTGGGCGGCAATGGCTATTCGCTGGTCGCCCACACCCAGGCGCTGTCCGGATTGGGGCTGGTCGCCAACCCACTGTCGCTGGTCGCCGTCTCCGCGCTCACGCTGGGGCTCGGCGGCGCGGTCGGCCTGATCGGTGGTGCGCCCAACCCCTACGTCTACCCGGAGAACCTGCCCCGGGTGAACGCACGCGGCGGCCCGGGCGGGGCGCCGGGGTGCTGGCAACCCCTCACCCACGACCTGTGGCCCGCTCCGGAGCTGGTGATGGACACCGGCAACAGCCTCGCGCCGTACAACCACCTCGACACCGGATCGCCGTATGCGATCGAGTACGTCTGGGGCCGCCAGGTAGGGGATAACACGATCAACCCATGAAAATCACCGGAACCATTGTCAAGCTCAGCATCTTCTCGGTGGTGCTGTTGGTCTTCACTGTGATGATCATCGTCGTGTTCGGTCAGATGCGCTTCGACCGCACCAGCAAATACTCGGCGGAGTTCAGCAACGTCAGCGGCCTGCGCGCGGGCCAATTCGTCCGCGCCTCCGGCGTTGAGGTCGGCAAGGTCGACACGGTCGAGCTGGTCGACGGCGGCAAGCGGGCGCGGGTGAAGTTCAACGTCGACCGCTCGATACCGCTGTACCAGTCGACGAGCGCCCAGATCCGCTACCTCGACCTGATCGGTAACCGCTACCTGGAGCTCAAGCGCGGCCAGGGCGAAGGGGCCGACAAGGTTCTGCCGCCGGGCGGCTTCATCCCGCTCGCCCGCACCCAGCCGGCGCTCGACCTCGACGCCCTGATCGGTGGGTTCAAGCCGTTGTTCCGGGCGCTCGACCCGCAAAAGGTCAACACCATTGCGACCGCGCTGGTCACGGTTTTCCAGGGCCAGGGCGGCACCATCAACGACATCCTCGACCAGACCGCGCAGCTGACCAACCAGCTCGGTGAACGCGACCAGGCCATCGGCGAGGTCATCAAGAACTTGAACACGGTGCTGGACACGACGGTTCGGCACCGGCAGCAGTTCGACCAGACCATCAACAACCTGGAGGTGTTGATCACCGGTCTGAAGGACCACGGTGACCAGCTGGCCGGGGGGACCGCCCACATCAGCAACGCCACCGGCACGGTTGCCGACCTGTTGGCCGAGGACCGCGGGCTGTTGCACAAGACGCTCAACTACCTCGACGCGGTGCAGCAACCGCTGATCGATCAGCAGGACCAACTGCAGGACTACCTGAAGAAGGTGCCGACGGCGTTGAACATGATCGGGCGCGCAATCGGGTCCTACGGGGACTTCGTGAACTTCTACGCCTGCGACATCACTCTGAAGATCAACGGCCTGCAGGCCGGCGGTCCGGTCCGCACGGTCCGGTTGTTCCAGCAGCCGACGGGTAGGTGCACGCCGCAATGAGAACACTGGAACCACCCAACCGGGTTCGCATCGGCCTGATGGGCATCGTCGTGACGGTGCTGGTGATCGGCGTGGGCCAAAGCTTCACCAGCGTCCCGGTGTTGATGGCCAAGCCGCACTACTACGGGCAGTTCAGCGACACCGGCGGCCTGAGCAAAGGCGACAAGGTGCGCATCGCCGGGGTGGACGTCGGCAAGGTAGAGGGCCTCAAGATCGACGGTGATCACATCGCGGTTCAATTCAACGCCGGCACAGCACAATTCGGCACCGAGAGCCGGATCGCGGTCAAGACCGACACCATCCTGGGTAAGAAGGTCCTCGAACTCGAGCCGCGCGGCAACCAAACGCTGAAGCCGGGCGGGACGCTGCCGATCGGCCAGAGCACCACGCCGTATCAGATCTACGACGCGTTCTTCGACGTCACCAAGGCCGCCCAGGGCTGGGACATCGACACGGTCAAGCAGTCCTTGCACGTGCTCTCGCAGACCATCGACCAGACCTATCCGCACCTGAGCCCCGCCCTGAAAGGGGTGGAGAAGTTCTCGGCCACCGTCGGCAAGCGCGACGAAGAGGTCAAGCACCTGCTCGCGCAGGCCAACAAGGTGGCCAGCATCCTCGGTGATCGCAGCGATCAGATCGACCGGCTGCTGGTCAACACCAAGACGCTGCTGGCCGCCTTCAACGAACGCGGCCAGGCGATCGACGCCCTGCTGGGCAACATCGCGGCGTTCTCCGAACAGGTCAAGGGCTTCATCAACGACAACCCGAACCTGAATCACGTGCTGGAGCAGCTGCGCACGGTCAGCGACATCCTGGTGCAGCGCAAGGACGACCTGGCCAACGGTTTCACCGAGGTCGGCAAGTTCCTGCCGTCCCTGAACGAGGCCATCGCCTCGGGCCCGTTCTTCAAGGTGGTGCTGCACAACCTGGCCCTGTACCAGATTTCGCAGCCCTGGGTCGACGCCGCCTTCAAGAAGCGCGGGATCGATCCGGAGAACTTCTGGCGCAGTGCCGGATTGCCGGAGTTCCGGTTCCCCGACCCGAACGGCACCCGGTTCCCCAACGGCGCGCCGCCACCCGCGCCCCCGGTGCTCGAGGGCACGCCCGACCACCCGGGTCCGGCCGTACCCCCGGGATCGCCCTGCTCGTACACGCCGGCCAATCCGGGCGGCAACGTCACGGTCGGGGACGAGGGTCTGCCGCGGCCGTGGAATCCGTTGCCGTGTGCTGGTGCGGCGTCGGGTCCGTTCGGCGGGCCGGGCTTCCCGGCGCCGGTCGACGTGATGACGTCGCCGCCGAACCCGAACGGTCTGCCGCCCACGCCGGGCATCAACATCGCGGGCCGGCCGGGCGATCCGCCACCCGACGTCCCGGGGACTCCGGTGCCGTTGCCGGCGCAGGCACCCCCGGGCGCGCGCACCGAGAACCTCGCGCCGGCCGGGCCGACGCCGCCGCCGTCGACGTTCGCGCCGGGGTTGCCGCCGGGACCGCCGGCGCCGCCCGGGCCGGGCAACCAGCTGCCCGCGCCGTTCATCAATCCCGGGGGCTCTGGAGGCAGCGGCGCAGCGGGGGGAGGTAGCCAGAATTGAGCACCATCTTTGACGTCCGCAACCTGCGGCTGCCGAAGCTGACGCGGGCATCGGTGATCATCGCATCGCTGGTGGTGATCCTGGCGATCGTCGTCGGCTACGTCGGTTGGCGCTTGTATCAGAAGGTGACCACCAACACCGTGGTGGCCTACTTCCCGGCGGCGAACGCGCTGTACCCGGGCGACAAGGTCCAGATCATGGGGCTGCGGGTGGGCGCGATCGACAAGATCGAGCCGGTCGGCAACAAGATGAAGGTCACCTTCCACTACGAGAACCAGTACCGGGTTCCGGCCAACGCCTCGGCGGTGATCCTCAACCCGACCCTGGTGGCGTCGCGGGCCATCCAGCTCGAACCCGCCTACAAGGGCGGCCCGGTGCTCGCCGACAACGCGGTGATCCCCGAAGAGCGCACCCAGGTGCCGGTGGAGTGGGATCAGCTGCGCAACAGCATCACCAACATCATCTCCAAGCTGGGCCCCACACCCGAGCAGCCGAAGGGCCCGTTCGGTGAGGTCATCGAGTCTTTCGCCAATGGGCTGGCCGGCAAGGGCAAGCAGTTCAACGACACGCTGAGCAACCTGTCGCAGGCGCTGACCGCGTTGAACGAGGGTCGCGGCGACTTCTTCGCGGTGGTGCGCAGCCTGGCCCTGTTCGTCAACGCACTGCACAACGACGACCAGCAGTTCGTCGCGCTGAACCAGAACCTGGCCGATTTCACCACGCACCTCGCGCACTCCGACAACGACCTGGCCAACGCCATCCAGCAGTTCGACGGCCTGCTCAGCACCATCCGCCCGTGGCTGAACCAGAACCGCGAGGTGCTGACTCACGACATCAACAACCTCGAAACCGTCACGAACACGCTGCTGCAGCCCGATCCGCTGAACGGGCTGGAGACCGCGCTGCACGTCCTGCCGACCGCCGCGGCGAACATCAACCAGATCTATCACCCGTCACACGGTTCGGTGGTCGCCATCCCGTCGATCACCAACTTCGCGAACCCGATGCAGTTCATCTGCAGCGCGATCCAGGCCGGTAGCCGGCTGGGATATCAGGAGTCGGCCGAACTGTGCGCGCAGTACCTCGCGCCGATTCTGGATGCGATCAAGTTCAACTACCCGCCGTTCGGGTTGAACCTGTTCAGCACGGCCGAGACGCTGCCCAAGGAAGTCGCCTATTCGGAGGATCGGCTGCATCCGCCGAACGGATACAAGGACACCACCGTGCCGGGCATCTGGGTGCCCGACACCCCGACGTCGCACCGCAACACCCAGCCGGGCTGGATCGTCGCCCCGGGTATGCAGGGCCAGCAGGTCGGGCCGATCACCGCGGGCCTGATGACCCCGGAGTCGCTCAATGAGCTGATGGGCGGACCGAACATCGAGCCGGTCCAGTCGACTCTGCAGACCCCGCCGGGGCCGCCGAACGCCTACGACGAGAACCCGATAGCGCCGGTCATCGGCCAGGTTCCGCCGCAGGTTCCCATTCCGCCGCCACCGCCGGGGCCGGGCGTGATCCCGGGACCGGTCGCGCCGACACCGGCGCCGGTGTCCGCGCCCGCACCGAACGCGGGTGGCCCCGCGTCACCCGCTGACTTTGGAGGTGGCCAGTGAGGGGCGCGACGAGCGCGATGAGGTTGGTCCGGCACCGGGCATGGCAGACGTTGATCCTGCTGGTCGCGGCGATGGTGCTGAGTTCGTGTGGCTGGAAAGGCATTTCGAACGTCGCCATCCCGGGCGGCCCCGGCAGCGGCTCGGGCTCCATGACCATCTACGTGCAGGTGCCGGACACCCTGGCGATCAACGGCAACAGCAAGGTGATGGTCGCGGACGTGTTCGTCGGCTCGATCAAGGCGATCAATCTGAAGAACTGGATCGCCACCCTGACGCTGGGCGTGGACAAAAAGGTCAAGCTGCCCAAGAACGCCACCGCCCGGATCGGCCAGACCTCACTGCTGGGTTCGCAGCATGTCGAGCTCGCGGCGCCGCCAAATCCGTCGCCCGAACTGCTCAAGAACGGCGACACCATTCCGCTGAAGAACTCGACCTCGTATCCCACGACCGAGCAGACGCTGGCCAGCCTGTCGCTCATCCTGCGCGGCGGCGGCATCCCCAACCTGGAGGTGCTGCAGAACGAGATCTACAACATCTTCAACGGACGCGGCGAACAGATCCGGGCACTGCTGGGCAAGCTGGACACCTTCACCAGCCAGCTCAACGCGCAGCGCGACGACATCACGCACGCCATCGACTCGACCAACCGGCTGCTGACCTACGTGGGCGGCCGCGCCGATGTCCTGGATCGGGTGCTCACCGATATTCCGCCGCTGATCAAGCATTTCGCCGACACGAAGAACCTGCTGATCAACGCCACCGACTCGGTGGGACGGCTCAGCCAGGCCGCCGACCAGTACCTGTCGGAAACACGTGGGCCGCTGCACACCGACCTGCAGGCGCTGCAATGCCCGCTCAAGGAGCTCGGCAAGGCCTCGCCTTATCTGATCGGTGCGCTGAAGTTGATCCTCACCCAGCCGTTCGACATCGACACGGTGCCCAAGATGTTCCGCGGTGACTACATCAACATCTCGCTGACGCTCGACCTGACCTACAGCGCGGTCGACAACGCGTTCCTCACCGGGACGGGATTGTCCGGAGCCCTGCGGGCGCTCGAGCAGTCCTTCGGGCGCGACCCGGAGACGATGATTCCCGACGTGCGCTACACGCCGAACCCGAATGACGCACCGGGTGGACCGCTGGTGGAAAGGGGGGACCGGAATTGCTGACTCCCTTCATCCGACGCCAGCTGATCGCCTTCGGGGTCCTGACCGTCATCTCGCTGCTCGTCCTCGGTATCTACTACCTGCAGATCCCGAGCCTGATGGGCATCGGCCGGTACACGCTCAAGGCCGACCTACCGGCATCGGGAGGGCTGTATCCCACGGCCAACGTCACCTACCGGGGCATCACCATCGGCAAGGTCACCGACGTCGAGCCGACCGAGCACGGCGTGCAGGCGACGATGAGCATCGACAGCCACTACAAGATCCCGATCGACGCGACCGCCAACGTGCACTCGGTCTCGGCCGTCGGTGAGCAGTACCTGGACCTGACCTCGTCCGGGAATACCGGCAAGTACCTGGCGGAGGGCCAGACCATCACCAAGGGCACCGTGCCCGCCGAAATCGGGCCGGCCCTGGATACCGCGAACCGCGGGCTGGCGGTGCTGCCGAAGGAGAAGATCGGTCAGCTGCTCGACGAGACGGCGCAAGCCGTCGGCGGGTTGGGCCCCAACCTGCAGAGGTTGGTCGATGCCACGCAGGCGATCGTCGGTGACTTCAAAAACCAGATGACCGACGTCAACGACATCATCCAGAACTCCGGCCCGGTGCTCGACAGCCAGGTCAAATCGGGCGATGCCATCGAACGTTGGGCGCGCAACCTCAACCGGCTGGGCGCCCAGACCGCGCAGGAAGATCAACACCTGAAAAGCGTGCTGCGCCAGGCGGCGCCGACGGCCGACCAGGTCAACTCGGTCTTCAACGACGTGCGTGACTCGCTGCCCCAGACGCTGGCCAATCTCGAAGTCGTCATCGAGCTGCTCAAGCGCTACCACACCGGCGTCGAGCAGGTCCTGGTGTTCCTCCCGCAGGGCGCATCGATCGCCCAGACGGTGGCGGCGCCGTTCCCGAACATGGCCGCGCTGGACCTGGCGCTGTCGATCAACCAGCCGCCGCCGTGTTTGACCGGCTTCATTCCGGCGTCGGAGTGGCGGTCACCGGCCGACACCAGCGTTCAGCCGTTGCCCACGGGTACGTACTGCAAGATCCCGATGGAGACCCCGGCCAACGGCGTGCGCGGATCGCGCAACATCCCGTGTACGGACGTTCCGGGCAAACGCGCCGCGACTCCGCGGGAATGCCGTGACCCCAAGCCGTATGTGCCCGCGGGTACCAACCCGTGGTACGGCGACCCCAACCAGATTCTGACCTGCCCCGCGCCGTCGGCGCGGTGTGACCAGCCGGTCAAGCCAGGCATAGTGATTCCCGCGCCGTCGGTGAACAACGGGCTGAACCCGGCGCCCTCGGACCGGGTTCCGGGCACACCCCCGCCCACCAG
The DNA here is from genome assembly GCF_059813315.1 of Mycobacterium sp. NGS11. NCBI lineage: Bacteria > Bacillati > Actinomycetota > Actinomycetes > Mycobacteriales > Mycobacteriaceae > Mycobacterium > Mycobacterium sp. NGS11. Next base: position 186,775 of record NZ_JCALEJ010000007.1, on the reverse strand, counting down.
CGATCCGCTGTCCCGGCCGGGGTCGGGTACCGTGCAGTGCAATGGCCAGCAGCCCAACCCCTGTGTCTACAAACCCAGTGGGCCTCCCTCGGCGATCTACAGTCCCCAAAGCGGTGAACTGGTAGGGCCAGACGGGGTGAAATACTCCGTCGAGAACTCGACCAGAACAGGAGACGATGGATGGAAGGAGATGCTGGCACCAGCCGGCTGAACCCCATCGACACGGACGATTCGTTGACCACGCAGGACAAGGACGAGGATTCGACGGCACCCGAGACCGGGCACACCGATCCGCAGGACGCCTCGGGGGATCCCGTGGAATCCACCGACGGTGACGCCGACGTCGACGCCGAGGTGTCCGAGTCCGACGGCGCTGCCGACAATGCCGCTGAATCCGGCGAGCCCGCCGTGGCCGCGCCCCGGCGTCCGTCCCGGGTGGGTCGCGGGTGGCTGGCCGCCATCGCCGCGGTGCTGGTGCTCTGCGCCGGCGCCATCGGGGCGGGTGGCTACCTCGCTCTGCACTACCACCAGCAAAGCCAACGGACCGCCCGCAACGACGACGCGGCGCTGAAGGCCGCGGTGGAATGCGTGTCGGCGACCCAGGCGCCGGACACCAACGCGATGACCGCGAGCGAGCAGAAGATCATCGACTGCGGCACGGACGCGTTCCGCTCGCAGGCGTTGCTGTACACCAGCATGCTCGTGCAGGCGTATCAGGCCGCGAACGTCCACGTTCAGGTGTCGGACGTGCGGGCGGCTGTCGAACGCAACAACCCCGACGGTTCGATCGACATCCTCGTCGCGATGCGCGTCAAGGTGGCCAGCGACCAGAACCAGAACGAAGCCGGCTACCGGCTGCGCGTGAAAATGGCCTTCGCCGAGGGGCAGTACAAGATTTCCAAGCTCGACCAGGTGACGAAGTGACGGTGGTGGCCGAACCCACTGCGCCCACGGCAATCCAACAGTCACCGCGGGAGACCTTGGCGCCCTGGCGATCTCGCGCCATCGCCGTCGCCGTCGACGTGCTGCCCGGGGTCGCCGTGGTGACGACCCTGGCGTTGGTGTCGTTCACCGTGCCGGCGGGCGGCGTGTGGTGGTGGCTGGCCATCTGCGTCCTCGGCATAGTGACCCTGCTTCTTCTGGTCAACCGGCTGTTGCTGCCGGTCATCACCGGCTGGAGCCTGGGTCGCGCTCTGGTGGGCATCACCGTAACGCGGCGCACCGGCGCCGCTCCGGGCCCGTGGACGCTGCTGCTCCGGGAGCTAGCCCACCTGCTCGATACCGTGTCGATCTTGGGATGGCTTTGGCCCCTGTGGGATTCGCGCCGCCGTACCTTCGCCGACATGTTGGTGCGCACGGAAGTGCGCCGCCTGGAAGCGGAGACGGCGCCGCCTCACACCCGGCGCTGGAGCGCGGCCGCCGTGTCGAGCGCGCTGATCCTCTGCCTGGCCGGGGTCGCCATGAGCTTCTTCGTGTCGTACTCCGCGGACCGCGCGACCGATCAGACCCGCGCCCAGATCGCGACGCTGGGACCCAAGATGGTCGCCCAGATGCTGACGTATGACCCCAAGACGTTGCACGACGACTTCACCCGGGCACTGTCGCTGGCGACCGACAAATATCGGCCCCAGCTCGCGGCCCAGCAGGATCTGGTCCAGAAGGGGCACCCGGTCATCAACGAGTATTGGGTCACCAACAGCTCGATCGAATCGGCCAGCCCGGACCGGGCGAAGATGCTGCTGTTCATGCAGGGCCGCCGCGGGACCGGGCCCGAGCAACGCTACATCAGCGCCACGGTGCGGGTGAACTTCGCCAAGGTCGGCGGAAACGACTGGCGCGTCGACGATCTCAACGTGCTGACCAAGCCGAAACAGCCCGGGGCCGGTAAATGAGCCCGCGCCGCAGGTTCGCCCCCGACGAGCGACCCCTGCTCGTCGCGCGGCCGGTCGAGGCCGAGGCGCCGCGACCCTGGCTGGTGCCGTTGGCCAGCACCGTCGCCGCGGTGCTGATGGTGGCGGCGATCACCGCCTGCGCGCTGATGCTCGCCTCGCACGCGTCCCGGGAGCGGACCGCGTCGAAGGACCGCGAGGTGCTGAACTACGTGAGCGGCTTCATGACGCAGTTCACCTCCATCGATCCGTTCCACGCCAACGACTACGTGAATCGGATCTTGGCGCAGGCGACCGGCGACTTCGCCAAGCAATACCAGAAGAACGCCAACGAGATTCTCCTCCAGGTAGCCCGGGCCGAACCGGCCACGGGCACCGTCCTGGACGCCGGCCTGGAGCGATGGAACGACGACGGCAGCGTCAATGTCATGGTGGCCACCGCGATCACAACGAAGTCTCCGGATGAAAAACAGGTGGTACAGAACGCCAATCGTTGGGCGGCAACCGCGACGCAGGAAGGGAACCAGTGGAAGATCAGCAACCTGCAGCAGGTGATGTGACCGCCGAGCAGAACACCGCCGCCGAAGGCGGCGCGACCACTGCGGCAGAGCGCGACGGCGCGCTCCCGAGCGACGAAACTGCCGACGCGGCAACGGAATCCGAGGCCACGGCGGCCGAGCCGGACGGCGCTGACGGCGAGGCCACCGACGAGGCAACCGGCGAAGGGGAGGCCACCGGCCAGGACGCGGAGGGGGCCGCCGACACGGAGCCGGGCGATGGCCCGCGCAAGAAGCGGCGCACCGGCAGGGCCTGGGCCGCCGTCGCCACGATCGCCGCTCTGCTGTTCGTCGGGTCCGCCGCCTTCGCCGGCGCGATGATGCAGCCGTACCTGACCGACCGGGCCACCGCGGCAACGAAACTCAACGTCGCGCGGACCGCGGCCAACGCGATCACCACGCTGTGGACGTATACGCCGGAAAACATGGACACGCTGGCCGACCGCGCATCCCGCTACCTCAGCGGCGATTTCGAAGCGCAGTACCGCAAATTCGTCGACGCGATCGTGGCCCCTAACAAGCAGGCCAAGATCACCAACAGCACCGAGGTCACCGGCGCGGCGGTCGAAACGCTCGACGGCCCCAACGCTGCAGTCATCGTCTACACCAACACGACCTCCACCAGCCCGCTGACCAAGAACGTCCCGTCGCTGAAGTACCTGTCCTACCGGCTGTTCTTGAAGCGGTCCGACAACCGTTGGCTGGTGACCAGGATGACGACGATCACGTCGCTGGATCTGACGCCGAAAGTTTAGCGGCGACCGCCGGCGGAGCCGAAATATACTGCACCGCATGGCTGTCACGTCTCCGGTATCGCAACGATGGACGGTAGCCGCGTTGCTGCTGTTGACCTTCGCCACCGGCCTGGCCGACTCGATCAGCATCCTGGCGCTCGGCCACGTGTTCGTCGCCAATATGACCGGCAACGTGATCTTCCTCGGGTTCTGGCTGGCTCCGAGAACCACCATCGACCTGACCGCCGTCGTGGTGGCCCTGCCGACCTTCATCTGCACCACGGTCGTCAGCGGCCGGCTCGCACGCCATTTCGGCGTCCGCACGCGAGCGTGGATCAGCACGGTACTGGCAACCGAGATCGTGCTGCTGGTGGCGCTGGCGATCCTGGCGGGCGCGGGAGTGTTGCGCTACCAAGGGAATTCGAAGCTGATCATGATCGGCATCCTCGCGGTGACGTTCGGCCTGCAACACTCGAGCGCGCGCCAGTTCGGCATTCAGGAGCTGTCCACCACGGTCCTGACGTCGACGATCGTCAGCCTCGGGCTGGACAGTCGCCTGGCGGGCGGCACCGGCGAACGCCACAGGCTGCGCATCGGAGTCGTCGCGACCATGTGCGCCGGCGCCTTCTTCGGTGCGACGATGTCGAGATACGTGATCGCCCCGGTGTTCGTGGTCACCGCCGCGGTGATAGCAGCGAGTCTGCTGATCTTCCGGTTGGGGCCGGCTGCGACGAAACCTGCTGCGGCCGTTGCTAGTTGAACGCCAGCCAGCTGGGCAGCGCACGCTCGTGTGAGTCGCAGAGCACCTGCCGGGTGTCGCACGATCCGCGCGGTGATCCCGCCCCGGCCCACATGCCCCCGGTGTCGCGGCGCAGCACGATCGCCGACGAGCCGCCGCCGTCGAGCAGGACGGCGTTATCGCTGCCGAGTCCGCGGAACAGGTCCTGCATGTTGTCCGGGGTGTAGTTGCCGCCCTCGAAGATGTACATCTCGTCCTTTTGCCGGGCGTAGGCAATGGCCGTTCGCGCCGCGCTGGGCCCGCCGTCGTGCAGCTGTCCGGTGTTGCCGGGCGCCAACAGCCCGATTCCCGAGACCGCGACGAATCGCTCGTTCTTGTTCAGCAGGTCGGCGACCACCGGAGTGGCGGCGTCATAGTCGCTCTTTGTCTTGGGCCACACCACATACGGCGCACCACCGGACGGCAGGATCATGGTCGACAGCGCGCTCCAGCTTTCGCCGCCACCGGACAGGCCCTGCTTGCCGGGGTAGGCGACGGTACCGGTGACCGCCTGGTTGGCGCGACCCTGCCCCTGGGTGTTGTCGACGAAGGCGCCGAGCGGAGAACTGCAGCCGGTCTGCCGCCAGGATCCGCCCTTTTGCCCTCGGACGTCGAAGAAGTTGGCGTTGATCGCGATGGTCGGCTGGCCCATGCGCTGCCAGGCCTGCAGCGGCGCGTAGAGCTCCGACGCCTGCCAGAGGCCCTCGCCGGTGCGGGCCCCGGGGTTGTTCTCGCACCTGGCCTGATCACCCCGGTGCGTGTCGACCAGCAGGTGCGGCGACAGGCGACCCGCCGCGTTCTTGATGATCATCAGATGGCCGCCGTTGTCCATCTCGTACCAACTGCCCCCGGCGTTGAGCATCGGCGCGGGATGGCCGGGGCCGAAGTTGTAGACCAGGTAGGAACCACGGGTGCTGCCGATGGCGTTGGCCAGCAGGTCGCGGCCGTCGGCGGCCCGGGCCAGGGGTTGTCCCGAGGTGATGGCCAGGGTGCAGCAGGCGACGACGGACGCGCAGCACGCCGCGAGCCGGCGGAAGCTGGCGCGTCGGGTCAGCACTTTAGCCCTTTCCGCCTGAAGCCGAATGCAACAAAAACATCATCAGCCTCAAAAGTCACACTGTCAACAAAGATAACGTTGGGGTGACGGTCGGGCTACGCGCGAATTACGCTTGCTCGCTTGAACTTTCGGGCCCGGCGGCGGCGGGTTCGGTGGCGGCGGGTTCGGTGGCGCCGGATTCGGCCGACCCGGATCCGGCAGGCGCCGGCCCGGATCCGGCAGGCGCGGCGGCGGGCACCACCGCGTGCTTACCGCGGCGGGCCAGGTGCTGCGCCTGGTGCTCCTGGGCGATCGCCAGTTCGACCGCGCCCGGAATCCGGTGAAAGCCCTTGCGGTCGTAGAGGTGCGTGACGACGCCGCCGAGCAGCAGGCCGATGACAAGGCCGATCGTCGTCATGGTCAGGGCCTGGGTCAGACCGGCATCGCCATGACCGCCGAAGTAGAGCAGCGAGCGGGCCCCGAGGAAGACCTGGTGCATCGGTTCGAATTCGGCCAGCCAGCGGAAGAAGGACGGCGTGGCCTCCAGCGGCACCGTGGCACCGGCGGACGGGAGACCGAGGATCACGAAGATGAGCATGCTGACCAGCATTCCGGCGGTGCCCAGCACCGAGAGCAGGGAACTGGATGTGATGCCCACCGCGGCGATCGCGAAGACCCCGAACGCCCAGAGTTGCCAGCTGTGGTCGATGGGCATGCCGAGCCCGTCGGCGATCGCCAGATACACCGCCGAGGTGAGCAGCCCCAGCAGCACCATCATGGCCCACTTCAGCAGCAGGGTCTGGAATCTGGAAATCCTGACCTGCTCGGCGAATCGGTACACCGGGCCGAATTCCGCCGGGACGTAACCGAGTAGCGCGTCCACCAGCGTGCTGACCACGATGCTGCCGGTGAATCCGGCCAGCAGCAGCAAGAGCGCGTAGTAGAAGGCCGACAGGCCGTTACCGGTGCCGTTCGGCAGTGGGTTGTACACGTTCGACTGGATGTCGATGGGGGCGCTCAGACCCACCTGGGCCGCCCCGGCCAGCGGCGCACCGCCGGTCTGCGCGGCCACCTCCGCCATAACCCGTTGCCCTGCTATGCCGTTGGCCATTCCCATCGCCGCGTTGAGGGTTTGACCGGCGATGCTCGCGCCTAGCGTGCCGGCCCTCGGATTGGTGGAGACCGTTATCGACGGCCGATCGGCGCGGGCGGGCACTACCGCGCTGGTCGCGAAGTCTCGCAACTTCGACGAGAAGCTCGGCGGTATCAGCACCTGGCCGTACACCCGTCCGGTGTCCATTTGGTGCTTGGCCTCGCCTCGGGTGAGCACGCGAACGTCGAACTTGTTCTTGTCCAACCCATTGAGCAGGCGGTCGACGATCTGTGCGCCGCCGGGGCCGGCGTCCTCGTTCACCACCGCGATGGGGAAATGACGCAGGTTGGTTGTCGGGTTCAAAATGCCGCCGAGATAGAGCGCGCACAGCGCCGACATCAACGCGACGGTGATCACCAGGGGTGCCGCCCAGAACCGCACGGTGCGGATCGCCTTGATGTTCCGGTTGGGGTTGGGCGCCGCGTGCTGCGGGTGCGATTGAGGCATGCCGACTCCTGTCTGTCGAGCCCACTCTATGGGCTGCGGAGCCGGCCCTCTATGGCCTCAGTCACCCAGCTTCGCGTGCATCTCCCAGATCAGCAGTTCCGACGGCTCGCTCGCGGTCACGCGCCGGCCGTCGGCGTCGGTGAATCGCACGGCGTCGCCCTCGTTCACCGCGCCGATTCCCTCCACGTCGACCCGGCCCCGGGCCGCGAAAAGGTGCAGGTAGGGCGCCTGCGGAAGGCCCAACGCCGCACCGGCCGCCAACCGCGTCACGTGCAGCGCGGCGTTGCGGTTGTGCAGGGTGATCGCGGCGTCATGCGCGGACATGCCTGAGGCGATCGTCACAAGATTGCCCGCCAACAGCTTCTGGTCGATCTCTCGCTGTTGATAGCTCGGTTCGACGCCGGCCTCATCGGGGGCCACCCACATTTGCACGAAATGAACCGGCTCAGTGGGGGAGTCGTTGCGTTCGGAGTGCAGGATTCCGCTGCCGGCCGACATGCGTTGCGCCAGGCCGGGATAGACCACGCCTTGGTTGCCCTCGGAGTCGCGGCGCGACAGTTCGCCGCGCAGCACCCAGGTCACGATCTCCATATCGCGGTGCGGGTGGGTGTCGAATCCCGTTCCCGGGGCGACGATGTCGTCGTTGTTCACCAGCAGCAGCCCGAAATGGGTGTTCTGCGGGTCATAGTGGTCACCGAAGGAGAAAGAGTGCCGCGATGTCAGCCACGCGGTTCTGGTGACGGCCCGGGTTTCCGCAGCCCTGATCTCCGTGGTCGCGGACATCGCCTCAGCCTAATGTCTGTGGCGTCACGCCACCGCCGCGGTGAGCATCCCCTGGGCGTGCCGAAGCGCCGCGTCGAGTTCCGGCAAGGTCAGCCCTGCCGAGTGGCCCAGGTGGATCTCGATCTGATACTCCGGCTGCCCGTCCTGGGCGAATATCGGCAGGACAACGAATTCCGTTGTGGCCAAGTCGGTCTCGAGTACATCGGTGATCGACCGCAGGGTCACCATCGTCATCAGCGTGGTGAGCTGGCGGGTGACCTGCGCCGTCGGCTCCAACGAGGCCAGCACATCGGCAAGCCGGGTGTGCAGCGATCGGTGAGTGTCATCGAACCGCCACGCGCCGTAGCCGCGGGCGCGGATATCGGCGAGTACCCGTCGGTGCTCGGCGATCTCGGTGCGGGTCAGCCTGGGCGTCACGCGATGCAACCACGCCTCGACGAAGTCATCATCGCGCCAGGCCATGGCGACCAGCCCGAACGGCGGGTCGATGGGGAAGCGCTGCCCCACGGCATGCTCGCCGTCGGTGGCATGGCCGACCGCATCGACGGTGGTCAGATGCCGGGTGCCGATCCTCGACATCGAGCAGCCCCCGCCGAGCGTGTGGTGCAGGAAGCGCAGCGCGTCGCGCCCGCGGTCCAGCAGCGGAAACTGCTGGCGCAGGCCGTGAACAAGTCCGAACAGTCCGCTGCCCAGTACGTAGCGGCGATCGTCGCGGCGCGCCACCCAGCCCCGCCCTTCCAGTTCGGCCAGCACCAGGGCGCAGGTCGACGTGCTGATCGCGCAGCTCTTCGCCAACTCGGCCGAGGTCAAGCCGGGTTGCGAATCAGCCAGGGCGACAAGGACATTCACTACCCGGGCGGTCGGCGGTGATTTGGCACCCGATCCCCCGCGGGTCCCGGCCATTGACGTATCCACCGTCACCTCCTTACGATCCGCCTAAATATAGCCATATGTGTCCTAATATTAGGAGATTGTCCGTGTTCAAGGTGGGAGTTTGGGGCCCGGGCTCGATGGGCGTGGTGGCCCTGCGCGGGGTGATCGACCATCCGGAGCTGCAACTGGTCGACGTCGTCGTGCACAGCGACGCGAAGGCTGGTCGCGATGCGGGGGAGCTGTGTGGCATCGCGCCCGTCGGCGTGGTGGCGACCCGGGATCCGGCGGCCCTGCTGGCCGGTGATGCCGATGTCGTGGTGTACGCCGCCGCCGCGAACTTGCGGCCGCTGGAGGCCGTCGAGGACATGGTGTCGATCCTGCGGGCCGGAAAGAACGTGGTGTCGTGTTCGGTGGTGCCGCTGGTATTTCCCGACGCCGTCGACGCCGCCTTCACCGCCCCGCTGCGCCTGGCCGCGATCGACGGAGGGGTGTCGTTCTTCACCACCGGCATCGACTCCGGGTTCGCCAATGACGTGCTGCCGCTGGTCCTTACCGGAGTCTCCCGGGTGATCGAGTCGGTGCGGGTCACCGAGATGTTCAATTACGCCACCTATCCGGACCGCTCCGCCGTCTACGAGATTCTCGGATTCGGCCAGCGGCCGGACTACCCGGCCTTCGCGGCCCAGCCGGGGATCTTCACCTTCGGCTGGGGTCCGGTGCTGCACCAGTTGGCCGCCGGGCTGGGCGTCAAAATCGACAACATCGAGGAGAGCAACGAGCGCATCCCCGCCACCGAGTCCTTCGACACCCCCACCGGTCACATCGCCGCCGGAACCATCGCCGCGATGCGTTCGACGCTCACCGGTTACGTGGACGGGAAGCCGACTTTCGTGCTCGACCACGTGACGCGCATGCGTGACGACATCGCCCCGGACTGGCCGCAGCCACGCGTCTCCATCACACCGAGGGACCTCGGCTACGGGCCGGCGTCGGGACAGGGGCTGTACCGCGTGGAGATCGAGGGCTCGCCGAGCATGCGCTGTGAATTCGAGATGGCCGAGGGGGCGGACCACGACCTGGGGGCCCGCATCGCCGGCTCGTCGCGAATGGTGAACGCCATCCCCGCGGTTTGTGCGGCCCCGCCGGGACTGCTGTCCGCGCTGGACCTGCCGATGATCACCGGGAGCGGCCTGGTGCGTCCGGTGCCTGGGCCGCCGCCGGACAGCCGGCTGTTCTAACCCTCATCCCGGCCGTCGGGAAAGGTCGCGGCGGCGAGCTGCAGGATTTCGGCGCGGTCGGCCGGCAGAATGAACCCGGCGGCGATCGCCGCGTCGAGGGCAGCGGTAAAGCCTTCCAGGTACTGCGCGCCGCCATCCGGATAGAGCCGCCGAATCGTGTTGGCGTCGAACAGTTCTCCGGAGCCGAAGATCGACGACATGATGCTCTCGTCGCCGCCCAGACCCGACGTCCTGGCGATCGGCACGTCCACCCATGGGGTTCTGATGCCACCGCGGGCGAGCCCGTTACCATCCGGAACGGGTTGCGGCCCGGCGTCTTCGCGTACCTCGAGCGGGTCCGCGCTCGGGGCGGGTTCGCCGGAGACGACCCAGTTATTCAGCGCAGCCACCGCCGCTTGCACCACATAGTGGTGCTGCGGGCCGAAGTTGATGCTGTGTGCCAGCCGCTGGCCCATCAACATGTTGGTCGGCGCGTAGCCCGCCACGATGGTCTCGAGCGGTGCCGAGCCGCTGTCGATGAACGCAACCTGAATCGTGTAGTTGTCGGCGTGTGCGGCGCCGGCGATCTCCCAGACCCGCAGCCGCTCACCGTCCGGCTGCCTGGCGAAGTAGTAACCGTCGCGCGGACCGCCGAAGACATCCGTCTCGGTGATCACCGCCAGCAGCGGGACACGCAGTTCCGGGCGGAACATAACCGGCTGTGTCGCAGAGGATTCGTCGAAGATCGAGCTGCCGTCCAGCGGGGCGGCCGGGCCGAAGCGGGAGTGCACCAGGAATCCGTCGTAGATGTGGGCCAGCGGGTCGACGGCGTTGACGTAGGTCGTGAGAAACATCGCGGACTGGGATTCGCCCAGCGCGATGACGTGCCGGGCGGGCAACCCGCGAAGGATGGCGTCGTGTTCGCCGTCCTTGATGAGCCCGCCGATCTGGGAGAACATGTCGTAGGAGAACGCGTCGCCCGGATGGTGCAGGGTCGCATACCGTTGCGGGTCTTGGCTTTTCAACGACATGTCCGTGCCGAGCAGGCTTTCGCCGCCTTCGACTCCCACCCGCTGAGCCGAGACCGCGACGTAGGCGTAACCGGCGCGCAGCATCTCGCGGTGCGCCATCATCCACACCGCGGCGGCGTCGATGCCACCGCTCACGTTGAGCCATTCGACCAGCACCGTCCCGTTGAACCGGGCGGGATCGGACGGCGTCAACACCACCATTCGGGTGGTGAAATCGGCCGAGCCCGAAGGTGTTACGTCCCAGCGGCCATCGGGACCCAGCTCGCTCACCGGGCTGTAGCTGCGGGCCGTGCCGGCGACCAAGAACTCCTCGACGCAGTACCCGACGTCGGCCAGGTCAAAGGCGCTCAGCAGCAGCGCCGGCTTGCCCGGGGTGGGGGTCACCTGGGTCGTGTGCGTCATGGCGCCGTCCTTCTCAATGCCGTTCCGCGGGAAGCGAACTGGGCAGGCCGAATTTCGTGAACAACGTGTCGTCGAGGAAGGCCACCACGTGGGACACCTTGCCGCCCCGCACATCCAGCACCTGCAGCTGAAAGGGCATGTGCGCCTCGCCGTCGCGCATGTACATGGCCGCGGCGGGCTGGCCGTTGGCGATCAGCGGCAGCATGCGCATGTCCCCGCTGCCCTCGGCCGGGCACTGCTGATGAATCAGGGTGACGATGGCCCCCGCCCCCTGATACCAACCGGTGTACGGCGGCATCTCCCAGATCGCCTCGGCGGTGAACAGGTCGACCAGCCGGTCGATGTCGTAGGTTTCGAACGCGGCGATGTAGCGTGCCAGCAGGTCCTGCGCTTCGGCCGAATCCGGTTGCACCAGTTGGTCTTCGGTGCTGGGCCCCACCTCCTCGAGCTGAGACCTGGCCCGCTGCAGCAGGCTGTTCACGGCGGTGGTGGTGGTCCCGACCGCATCGGCGACCTCCGCGGAGCGCCACTGCAGTACGTCGCGCAGCAGCAGCACCGCCCGCTGACGTGGCGGAAGGTATTGCAGCGCAGCGACAAACGCCAACCGCACGGACTCCCGCGACCCGACGACGACCGAAGGGTCGGCCGGATGCTCGGTCAACTCCGGCAGCGGCTCCAGCCACGGCACCTCACGCCGCTCCACCAGCTCGGCTGTCGGGTCCGAGCTCGGACCGCCCAGGCCCACCGGCAGCGGCCTGCGCTGGCGTCCCTCCAGCGCGGTCAGGCAGGTGTTGGTGGCGATGCGATGTAACCACGTCCGCATCGAGGACTTGCCTTCGAAACGGTCGTAGGCCTTCCAGGCCCGGAGCAGGGTCTCTTGCACCAGGTCCTCGGCGTCGTGTAGCGACCCGGTCATTCGGTAGCAGTGGGCCAGCAGTTCGCGGCGATAGGGTTCGGCGTGCTCCGAGAAACCCTCGCCGGTCACCGGGTCACCTTCAGAGTTCTGCGCGAGGAGGCTCATCCGCATGAGCCTACGCAGTGTCGGGCCATCCGGCCCGAATCAACAGCCACTACGCTGCCGGTAATGACGAGGACCTCCGAGTGAACCGCACCGAACGCAGTTTTGACGGCTTCGGCGGTGTGCGCATCGTCTACGACGTCTGGACGCCCGACACCGCCCCGCGAGCCGTCGTGGTGCTCTCCCACGGTCTGGGCGAATACGCCCGGCGCTACGACCACGTCGCACAGCGCTTCGGCGAGGCCGGCCTGGTCACCTACGCGCTGGACCATCGCGGGCACGGCCGCTCCGGCGGCAAGCGGGTGCTGGTGCGCGACATCCATGAGTACACCTCCGACTTCGACACCCTGGTCGGCATCGCCACCCGGGAACACCACGGCCTCAAGTGCGTCGTGCTGGGGCACAGCATGGGCGGCGGAATCGTCTTCGCTTACGGCGTCGAACGCCCGGACAACTACGACCTGATGGTGCTCTCGGGGCCCGCGGTCGCGGCCCAGGACCAGGTCTCGCCGCTGCTGGGGTTGGCCGCCAAGGTGCTCGGGGTCGTCATGCCCGGGCTGCCGGCGCAGGAACTCGACGTCGACGCCATCTCCCGGGACCCCGCGGTGGTGGCCGCCTACAAAGAAGACCCGCTGGTGTATCACGGCAAGGTGCCGGCCGGCATCGGCCGCGCGTTGTTGCTGGTCGGCGAGACCATGCCGCGGCGGGCGCCGGCCCTGACGGCGCCATTGCTGGTGGTGCACGGGGAGCAGGACCGGCTGATTTCGGTCGCGGGCAGCCGGCGCCTCGTCGAGTGTGTGGGGTCCACCGACGTCGAGTTGAAGGTGTATCCGGGGCTCTATCACGAGGTTTTCAACGAACCCGAGCGCCGGCAGGTGCTTGATGACGTGGTCTCCTGGATCACCGCGCGCCTGTGAGACGGGCGTGTCGGCGGGCTCCAGTATTTTGGCGCCATGACTCGCGCCGGCGACGATGCAGTGGGGGCGCCTCCCGCTTGCGGGGGACGAAGCGACGTGGGGGGACCTCCCGCTTGCGGGGGAGAGGAGCGGCGCCATGACTGACGACAAGATGCTGGCGCGCATCGCCGCGCTGCTGCGTCAGGCCGAGGGCACCGACAACACCCACGAAGCCGACGCGTTCATGTCCGCCGCGCAGCGGCTCGCGACGGCCGCGTCCATCGACCTCGCGGTGGCGCGCTCCCATTCCGCCCAGCGGTCGGCGGCGCAGGCACCGACGCAGCGCACCATCACCATCGGGGCCGCCGGCACCAAGGGGTTACGCACGTATGTACAGCTGTTCGTGCTCATCGCCGCGGCCAACGATGTGCGATGCGACGTGGCGTCGAATTCGACGTTCGTCTATGCCTACGGGTTCGTCGAGGACATCGACGCCAGCCACGCCCTGTACGCCAGCCTGGTCGTCCAGATGGTCCGCGCGTCGGACGCCTACCTGGCCTCGGGTGCGCACCGTCCCACGCCGACGATCACCGCCCGGCTCAACTTCCAGCTGGCGTTCGGGGCGCGCGTCGGCCAGCGGCTGACCGAGGCCCGCGACCAGGCCCGGCGGGAAGCCACCAAAGACCGCAGCCGGGCGCCGGGCACCGCTATTGCGTTGCGGGACAAGGAGGTCGAGCTGGTGGACTACTACCGCGGCGCGTCGAAGGCGCGCGGCACCTGGCAGGCCGCCCGGGCATCGGCGGGGTATTCGTCGGCGGCGCGGCGCGCCGGGGACCGGGCCGGCAAGCGAGCGCGGCTCGGCAACAGTCCCGAGCTTCCCGGGGCGCGGAGCGCGTTGAGCGGGTGACTGCGGGGGACTCCCCGCGGCGGGATTCTCAACGCTCCAAGGTCTATGCGGCCGAGGAGTTCGTCCGGACGCTGTTCGACCGTGCCGCCCAGTACAGCTCACCGGTGGTGGACTTCTTCGGCACGCAGTTGACGCTGCCGCCCGAGGGGCGATTCGGTTCGGTGGCCTCCGCGCAGCGCTATGTGGACGACGTGCTGGCGCTTCCGGCGGTGCGGCAACGGTGGCCGGCCGCGTCGCCCCTGCGGGTGCGGCAACGGCGCGCCGCCAGCGCCGCGCACTACGAAAACCGTGACGGCACAGGCGTTATCGCGGTGCCAGATCGCGACACCGCCGACTGGGCGCTGCGCGAGCTGGTGATGCTGCACGAAGTGGCGCATCATTTGTGCCAGGCCGAGCCGCCGCACGGCCCCGAGTTCGTTGCGACGATCTGCGAGTTGACGGAGCTGGTGATGGGACCGGAACTGGGGCACCTGCTGCGCGTGGTCTACGCCAAAGAGGGCGTGCGGTGAGCCAGGCCGATCCCGACGCGCGGGCCCGCGACGTCGAGGCCCGGATGACCGACGACGAGCGGTTCGGGCTGCTGGTGTCGGTGCTGGGGGCCGGCGAGATGTGGCCGGTCCGCGACGAGCGGATCCCCGCGAACACGCCGATGAGTGCGGGATACGTGCCGGGCATCCCGCGCCTGGGTGTGCCGGCGTTGCTGATGAGCGACGCCGGCCTGGGCATCACCAACCCGGGTTTCCGCCCGGGCGACACGGCCACTGCGCTGCCCGCCGGTCTGGCGCTGGCCGCCAGCTTCAATCCGTCACTGGCCCGGGCCGCGGGTGAACTGATCGGCCGCGAAGCGCGCAGCCGCGGGTTCAACGTGCAACTGGCCGGTGCGATGAACCTGGCCCGCGACCCGCGCAACGGCCGCAACTTCGAATATCATTCCGAGGACCCGCTTTTGACCGCCACGATGGCCGCCGAGTCGATCGACGGCATCCAGCGCCAAGGCGTGATCTCGACGGTCAAGCACTACTCGTTGAACTGCAACGAAACCAACCGGCACTTCCTGGACGCGGTCATCGATCCCGATGCCCACCGCGAATCCGACTTGCTGGCCTTCGAATTGGCGATCGAGCGCGCGCAACCCGGCGCCGTGATGACCGCCTACAACAAGATCAACGGCGATTACGCCGCGGCGAACTCCGTCTTGATCAACGAGGTCCTGAAGGATGCCTGGGGCTACCCCGGGTGGGTGATGTCGGATTGGGGTGCCACGCCGAGCTGGCGGTGCGCCCTGGCCGGCCTCGATCAGGAGTGTGGCGCCCAGATCGACACGCTGTTGCGGCAGGCCGAGTCCTTCGGTGCGCCGCTGCGCGACGCGTATGCCGACGGGCGGCTGACAAAGGAGCGACTGTCGGACATGGTTCGCCGGATCCTGCGGTCCATGTTCGCCGTCGGTGTCGACAACGCCGAGCCGGCGCCGCCACCGGACCTGGCCGCGCACAACGAGATCGCGCTGAACATCGCCCGGCAGGGAACGGTGCTCCTGACGAACCGGGGGCTGTTGCCGTTGGAGCCCGGGTCGAGTGTGCGTATCGCCGTCATCGGGGGATATGCGCACTTGGGTGTGCCGGCCGGATACGGTTCCAGCACCGTTCTGCCGCGAGGTGGGTACGCGGCCGTGGTCCCCATCGGCGGCACGGGCCTGGAGGCCGGTATGCGCAATCTGTACCTGCTGCCACCGAGTCCGCTGGAAGAGCTACGAAAACAGTTGCCACACGCGCAGTTCGAATTCGACCCGGGCATCAGTCTCGCCGAGGCGGTGCGCGCGGCGCACAGGGCCGACATCGCGATCGTGTTCGCGGTCCGCGCGGAGGGTGAAGGCTTCGACATCGCCGACCTGTCCCTGCCGTGGGGCCAAGACGAACTGATCACCGCGGTGTCGGCGGCCAACCCCGACACCGTCGTGGTGCTGCAGACCGGCAATCCGGTGAGCATGCCCTGGCGCGAGACGGTGAACGCCGTTGTGCAGGCCTGGTTTCCGGGCCAGGCCGGCGCCCGGGCCATCGCCGAGGTCCTCACCGGCCGGGTGAACCCTTCGGGCCGGCTGCCGATCACCTTTCCGGTGGACCTCGACCAGACGCCGCGGCCGCAGTTGCCCGACCCCGGCGAACCGTGGGGGACGGCGAGCACCATCGAATACTTCGAGGGCTCCGACGTCGGTTATCGCTGGTTTGCCACGCGAGGCCACCAGCCGATGTTCGCCTTCGGTCATGGGTTGTCCTACACCAGGTTTGACTACCACGACCTGGTGGTCAGCGGCGGCGAAACGATCCGCGCCAGCTTCACCGTCGTCAACGTCGGCGACCGCGCCGGGGCGGACGTTGCCCAGCTCTACCTGACGGCCGCCGCCGGTGAACCGTGCTTGCGGCTGCTGGGATTCGCGCGGGTGGAGCTCGAGCCCGGGGCGACCCACCGGGTGAGTATCGAGGCGGACCCGCGCCTGCTCGCCCGCTACGACGGCGGCGCCAAGAGCTGGCGGATTAGCCCGGGCGCCTATACCGCGGCGGTGGGTACGTCGGCGATAGCGATGCGGCTGGAAGCCACGGTCGAGGTGACCGGCCGTACGTTCGGGCGGTGAATCACACGGGCACACACCCGAACGCACGACCGGCCCGACGGACTACTTGACGGGGGTCAGCGCGTCGCCGCACGTGCAGCGGTAGGGCTCACCCGAACCCGAGCAGTGGCAGGGGACCTCGATGCGGACGCGACAGCCGCAGCCTTCGTGGCCGCAGGTCAATTCGGTCCCGGCCTCGTAAGTTGCCATGTAACTCACCCTTTTCTCGTTGTGGTGACTCGTGCGGTGCGGGTCGACCGCACCCTCACTATATACCCCCCGAGGGTATGTCGTAAACGGCCACCACCGGTCCGATACCGGTCCGGCTTGCCGTGCCAACCCGGTCGGGCGCGGCTAGCGTGGGCGAAATGACCGAGAAACCAACCCCCGAAGACGTCGACGCATTTCTGGACAGCACGGTGGTGCAGGACGATCCGTCCTTGAGCGCCGCCCTGGAGGCCAGCAGTGCGGCCGGATTGCCCCCGATTGCGGTATCGGTCCAGCAGGGAAAGTTCCTGAGCGTGCTCGCGGGTGCCACCGGCGCGCGCAGCATCCTCGAGCTCGGCACGCTCGGCGGTTTCAGCACCATCTGGCTGGCGCGCGGCGCCGGCCCGCAGGGCCGGGTGGTGACGCTGGAATACGAGCCCAAGCACGCCGAGGTGGCGCGGGCCAACCTGGAGCGGGCCGGCCTCGCCGATCGGGTGGAGGTGGTCGTCGGGGCCGCGCTGGACACGCTGCCGACGGTGACCGGTCCCTTCGATCTGATCTTCATCGACGCCGATAAGGAGAACTACCCCGCCTACCTGGAGTGGTCGGTGCGACTGGCCCGTCCCGGCGCGGTCATCGTGGCGGACAACGTGATTCGGCAGGGACAGATCCTCGACCCGGAATCCAACGCCCAGGCGCAGGCTGTCCGGCGAACGCTGCAGGCGATGGGCGAGGATCCGCGGCTGGACACCGCGGTGATCCAGACGGTGGGCGCCAAGCCTTGGGACGGCTTCGCGCTCGCGTTGGTGCGCTAGGTGTAGCGCGGGGTGAGGTCGGCGACGGCCTGCTCGGCGGAGGTGAGTTCGCCTATCCGCAAAGCGGTTTCGCCCGCGTACAAAGCCGCGCTGTCCAACCAGGAGTCGGGCACGCCGGCCACCGGCGCCAGCGGCGTGAAGAACGGGAAGGCGGGCGACTGCAGGCGCATCAGCGGCCCCGCATCGAAATAGCCCAGAGCCGACAGCGGGCGGCTGGCCGCGTTCAGGGCAGAAGGGAGCGCCTTGGCCTTCCCGTCGTGGCCGCACCACCGCCGGGTGGCCGCGTTGGGCACGACGCGGTGGCGCAGCGGCCAGCTCAGCCCGAACAGGTTGGTTTCGATCGTGCTGTCCGCCTGCAGGATTCGCCGCTGGTACTCGCGGTTCGCGTTGGCTTCGTGCGTCAACAGGAATCGTGTGCCGGCGATGACACCGCTGGCGCCGGCATCCAGCGCGGCGCGGGTGTCGGCGCCGGTGGCGATGCCACCGGCCACGAAGACCGGGCGGTTGGCGGACACGGCGAGGGCGTGCGGTAAAAAATCCAGCGCCGCCATCGTGCCCACGAGATGCCCTCCGGCCTCGCGTCCCTGAGCGATCAAACCATCGGCGCCGCCGGCTATCGCGGCACGCGCTTGCGCCTCGGTGCCCACCATCACGAAGACGAAGACCCCGGCATCGCGCAGGTGCGCGACGAGCCCCCGCTTGTCGCCGAACGCCAGGACGACGGCGTCCACGCCGGCGTCGACGCAGACCGCGACGTGACGACGATGAACGAAGGGCAGCAACAGGTTTACCGCCACGGCGCGGTCAGGCGCCTGCGCGCGCACCTGTTCGATCGACGTTCGTAGCCGGCGGGGCGTGTCGATGCCCAGCGTGCCGAGCCCGCCCGCCCGGGTGACCGCGCCCGCCAGCGCCGGGCCCGCCAGTCCGCCGCCCATGCCGGCCTGCCCGACCGGTACATCGAGGCGCAGCCGGTCGACGATATCCATGCCCTAAGACGCTACGCGCCTTATCGATACGACCCCGCGGAGCGGCCCCGTCGGGCGCCGCTTTTCGTTGCTGGCCATGGTGCGCCGGCGTAATCTTGACGCCAGATGGATGGGTGCAGTCGGGCTCAAAAGGCTTGCTGCATAACAGAAAGGTCACAAAATGAGTACAGTCCATTCATCAATCGATCACCATCCCGATTTGTTGGCTCTGCGTGCGCGCTATGAGCGCGTCGCCGAGTCGATGAGCGCGCATGTCACGTTCGGACTGGCCCTGCTGACGGGCCTGTATGTGGCCGCGTCGCCGTGGATCGTCGGATTCAACGCCACGGCATCGCTCACCACGTCCGACTTGATCGCGGGGATCGCGGCGGCGTTCTTGGCCTACGGGTTCGCGACCGCGCTGGATCGCGCGCACGGCATGACCTGGACGATGCCGGTTCTGGGCGGTTGGGTCATCGTCTCGACCTGGATCCTGCCGGGCGTCACGCTGAGCGCCGGCATGGTCTGGTCGAATGTCGTTGCGGGCGCGTTGTTGACGTTCTTGGGCCTCAACGCGACCTACTTCGGCATGCGCACTCGCGCGGCGGACACGCGCGCGTAGTCGCGAACTTCGCTAGACCGCAAGGCGGTTCGCCTGCCCCGGGCCGAACCTCACGGCCCGGGGCGGCGATCAGCCGCAGACCGCGCCGATCGCGGCCGAGCTGACCAGCTTCACATACTTGGCCAGCACCCCGGTCTTGTAGCGGGGCTCCGGCGGGGTGAAATCCTTTCGGCGCGACTCGAATTCGGCAGGATCGGTCAGCACGTCGAGCACGTGGTTGGCCACATCCAGGCGGATGCGGTCGCCGTCTTGCAGGAAGGCGATCGGTCCGGCGTCGACCGCCTCGGGCGCGATATGTCCGACGCACAGGCCGGTGGTCCCGCCCGAGAACCGGCCGTCGGTCAGCAGCAGCACGTCCTTGCCCAGACCCGCACCCTTGATGGCGCCGGTGATGGCCAGCATTTCGCGCATGCCGGGCCCGCCCTTGGGGCCCTCGTAGCGGATCACCACGGCGTCACCCTTGGTGATGGTGCCGTCCTCCAAAGCGTCCAGCGCGGCCCGCTCGCCGTCGAAAACCCTTGCGGTGCCCTCGAACACGTCGGAATCGAAACCGGCCGACTTCACCACCGCCCCCTCGGGCGCCAGCGATCCGCGCAGGATGGTGATCCCGCCGGTCGGGTGAATGGGATTGCTCAGGGCGCGAAGCACCTTGCCGTCCGGGTCGGGCGGCGCGATCTCGGCCAGGTTCTCGGCAACCGTCGCACCCGTCACCGTCAGGCAGTCGCCGCGCAGCAGACCGGCGTCGAGCAGCGCCTTCATCACGACCGGCACGCCGCCGATGTGGTCGACGTGGGACATGACGTGGCGGCCGAAGGGCTTGACGTCGGCCAAGTGCGGAACCTTCGAGCCGATCCGGCTGAAATCGTCGAGCGAGAGCTCGACGCCGGCCTCGTGGGCGATGGCGAGCAGGTGCAGCACCGCGTTCGTCGAGCCGCCGAACGCCATCACCACCGCGATCGCGTTTTCGAAGGCCTCCTTGGTGAGGATGTCGCGGGCGGTGATGCCGCGCCGCAGCAGCTCGACGACGGCCGCACCGCTGCGCCGCGCGAACCCGTCGCGGCGGCGGTCGGTCGCCGGTGGCGCCGCGCTGCCCGGCAGCGACATCCCGAGCGCCTCGGCGGCGCTGGCCATCGTGTTGGCGGTGTACATGCCGCCGCACGCGCCCTCACCGGGACAGATCGCGCGCTCGATGGCATCGACGTCCTCGCGGGGCATCAGACCCCGGGCGCAAGCGCCGACCGCCTCGAACGCGTCGATGATCGTGACCTCGCGCTCGCTGCCGTCGGACAGCTTGGCAAGCCCGGGCAGGATGGACCCCGCGTAGAGGAACACCGAGGCCAGGTCGAGTCGTGCGGCGGCCATCAGCATCCCGGGCAGCGACTTGTCGCATCCGGCCAGCAGCACCGACCCGTCGAGCCGCTCGGCCTGCATCACCGTCTCGACGCTGTCGGCGATCACCTCGCGGGAGACCAGCGAGAAGTGCATGCCTTCGTGGCCCATCGAGATGCCGTCGGACACCGAGATGGTGCCGAACTCCAGCGGGTATCCGCCGGCGGAGAAGACGCCCTCCTTGACCGCCTTGGCGAGCCGGTCCAGGGACAGGTTGCACGGGGTGATCTCGTTCCAGGACGACGCCACCCCGATCTGCGGCTTGGCGAAGTCTTCGTCTCCCATGCCTACGGCCCGCAGCATGCCCCGGGCGGCGGCCTTCTCCAGGCCGTCGGTGACGTCACGACTACGCGGCTTGATGTCGGCGGCGGGGGCCGAATCGGTGGTGGGGGGCATCGCTCAAGTATGCGGGAACGCCGTGGCCAGCTGACCGGGGGATACCCCAACGGGGTATAAGCTGGCGGGGTGACGAACGACCACGGGTATTCGCAGCAGAAGGACAACTACGCGAAGCGGCTGCGACGCATCGAGGGCCAGGTGCGTGGCATCGCCCGGATGATCGAGGAAGACAAGTACTGCATCGACGTGCTCACCCAGGTGAGCGCCGTCAACAGCGCGCTGCGGTCGGTCGCCCTGAACCTGCTCGACGAGCACCTGAACCACTGCGTCACCCGCGCCGTCGCCGAGGGCGGCGACGATGCCCAAGCCAAGCTCGACGAGGCGTCCGCCGCGATCGCGCGGTTGGTTCGTTCTTGATCGGTGATGCAGTTGAGACCTTCGCTACGGCCCTGATGCGGGGGGAGGCGTAGTTGCGGTCCGTACGGTAAGGCAGTGTGATCGCATTAGGCGCGACAACCCAGGAAGTGGGTAGTCCGGCCGATACAGAAGCCATGACTGCCGAAATCAACGCTGCCGCGCGAACGTGGACCCCACGGATCGCGGCTCAGTTGGCTGTGCTGGCGGCCGCGGCCTTCACCTACGTCACCGCCGAGATTCTGCCGGTGGGCGCGCTGCCGGCCATCGCTCGCGACCTGCACGTCAGTTTGTTCGCGGTGGGAACGCTGTTGACCTGGTATGCCTTCGTGGCGGCCCTGACGACGTTTCCGCTGGTGCGCTGGACCGCGCACTGGCCGCGGCGGCGCGCGCTCATGCTCAGCCTGACCTGCCTGACGGCCTCGCAGGCGATCTCGGCACTGGCGCCTAATTTTGCGGTGCTGGCCACCGGGCGGGTGCTCTGCGCGATCACCCACGGCCTGCTGTGGGCGGTCATCGCACCGATCGCGACCCGGCTCGTGCCGCCGAGCCATGCCGGGCGGGCCACCATGTCGATCTACGTCGGTACCAGCCTCGCGCTGGTGGTGGGGAGCCCGCTCACCGCGGCCTTGAGCCTGATGTGGGGGTGGCGCCTGGCCGTCGTGTGCGTCACCGTCGCGGCCGCCGCCGTCACGCTCGCCGCCCGGCTGATGCTGCCGGAGATGGTGCTCACCGAGGACCAGCTCGCCCACGTCGGCCCCAGGTCACGACACCACCGCAACCCCCGGCTGATTCTGGTGAGCGTGCTGGCGATGATCGCGGTCACCGGCCACTTCGTGTCCTACACGTTCATCGTCGAGATCATCCGCAACGTCCTCGGCGTGCGTGGACCCAACCTGGCCTTCGTGCTGGCCGCCTACGGGCTGGCCGGTTTGCTGTCGTTGCCGCTGGTGGCGCGGCCGCTGGATCACCGGCCCAAGAGCGCCGTCATCCTGTGCATGACGGGGTTGACGGCGGCCTTCGTGGCGCTGACCGGGCTGGCGTTCGGTGGCCGGGCCGGCGTGGCCACAGCGCTGATCGGAACCGCCGCCATCGTGCTGTGGGGGGCGATGGCCACCGCGGTCTCGCCGATGATGCAATCCGCCGCGATGCGCAACGGGGCCGACGACCCCGACGGGGCGTCGGGGTTCTACGTCACCGCGTTCCAGGTCGGTATCATGGCCGGCTCACTGGTCGGCGGCCTGCTGTACGAGCGCAGCGTCACGATGATGCTGACGGCTTCGGCAGCGCTGATGGCCGTCGCGCTGGCCGGCATCGCGGCCAACCGGCGGATGCTGGACGTTGCTCCGACAAGCTCACCCGATTCATAGCCGCGCAGGTCAAGTGCGTGAACGCACTCCTTTCGTGTCGCGGCAATCCGTCGGTGACGGTAGCTGGCGTGGCTGCTATGCCACACTGTGTCGAGAACACCGAGTGGAGGTATGCGTATGTCAGGCTGGACGAGGGCCGGGACGAGGAAGGGCCTTTTCGCCGCTCTGAGCACAACCGGTTTGGCGTCCGTCGTGGGCTTGGCGCTGGTGCTGAGTGCGGCTCCCGCATCGGCGGATCCGGACCCGGCACCCGCTGACCCGGGTGCCGTCGCCGCTCCGCCCGGGCCGCCCCCGCCCGATCCGTTGGCGCCCCCGCCTCCGGCTGACCCGCTGGCGGCCCCGCCTCCGCCCAACCCGCTGGCGCCGCCGGCGCCGTGGGCTCCGCCCAACGCCCAGCCCGCAGCGACGTCGGCCGAGGGGCAGAACGCCACGCCGTTCACCGGCACGGCGCCGTTCGGGCCGCCGTCGTTCGTCCCCAAGAGCGGCTCGACGGTGGGTGTGGGCCAGCCGATCATCATCAACTTCCCCGGAACGGTCGAGAACGCCGACGCGGCGATCGGCGCCGTGCACGTCTCGTCGGTTCCGCCGGTGCCGGGCAAGTTCTACTGGATGACCCCGACCCAGCTGCGCTGGCGCCCGATCAACTTCTGGCCCGCGCACACCGCGGTGACCGTCGACGCCGGCGGCACCGTGTCCACCTTCCAGACCGGTGACACGCTGATCGCCACGGCCGACGACGCGACCCACCAGCTGACCATCACCCGCAACGGCACCGTGGAGAAGACCTTTCCGATGTCGATGGGCATGACGTCGGGCAACCACCAGACCCCCAACGGCACCTACTACGTGCAGGACAAGAAGGCCTCGGTGGTGATGGACTCCTCGACCTACGGGGTGCCGGTCAGCTCGACCTATGGCTACAAGGTGACGGTTGAGGACGCGGTGCGCTTCGACAACGTCGGCGACTACGTGCACAGCGCGCCGTGGTCGGTCGACGACCAAGGCAAGCGCGACGTCAGCCACGGCTGCATCAACATCAGCCCGAGCAACGCGAAGTGGTTCTTCGACAACTTCGGTCCGGGTGATCCCATCGTGGTGAAGAACTCCAGCGGCGGCTCGTACAAGAAGAACGACGGCTCCGCCGACTGGATGAACTAGACCCTTCGCGACAGCGCAGAATCGCCCATTTCCCTCGGAAATGGGTCGATTCTGCGTATTGGCGTTAAGGACGTGTGTGCTCGGGGGCTTTCGCGGCCGCGGCGATTATGTATAGCATCATACATACGCCGAGACCGCTGAGGAGCTGCGATGCGTAGTCCACGCGAGCGGATGGTCGTCTCCGCCGCGCTGCTTATCCGGGAGCGGGGCGCGCGCGCCACCGCGATCTCCGACGTGCTCGAGCACAGCGGCGCGCCGCGGGGCTCGGCCTACCACTACTTCCCCGGCGGCCGCACGCAATTGCTCTGCGAGGCGGTCGACTATGCGGGTGAGCACGTCGCCGCCGTGATCGCCGGCGCCGACGATGGCCCGCAACTGCTGGACACGTTGATCGACAAGTACCGCCGGCAGCTACTCGACAGCGACTTCCGCGCCGGCTGCCCCATCGTGGCGGTCTCCGTCGAAGCGGGCGAGCAGCACGACGCCGAACGCATGGTGATCGAGCGTGCCGCCGCGGTCTTCGACCGATGGACGGATTTGATCGCCGCGCGGTTCATCGCGGACGGGATTCCGCCGGAGCGGGCACGCGAACTGGCGATCCTCGCGACCACCTCCCTCGAGGGCGCGATCGTGCTCGCGCGGGTTCGTCGTGACCCGACGCCCCTCGACGTCGTCCACCGCCAGCTGCGCGATCTGCTGCTGGCGGCGTCGCCCCCTGGGGGGCCAGGAAAGGAAATCCGCGATGACCGGTGAATGGCAATCCAGCGCGTGCATCCTGTGCGAATGCAACTGCGGCATCGTCGTCCAAGTCGAAGACCGCCGGCTGGCCCGCATCCGCGGCGATAAGGCGCACCCGGCCTCGCAGGGCTATACCTGCAACAAGGCGCTGCGGCTGGACCACTACCAGAACAGCGGCGCCCGGCTGACCTCACCACTTCGCCGCCGCGCGGACGGCGGCTACGAGGAGATCGATTGGGACACGGCGATCGTGGAGATCGCCGAGGGATTCAAGCGCATTCGCGACAGCTACGGCGGCGACAAGATCTTCTACTACGGCGGCGGCGGGCAGGGCAATCACCTGGGCGGGGCGTACAGCGGCGCCTTCTTGAAGGCGCTGGGTTCGCGCTACCGCTCGAATGCGCTGGCGCAGGAGAAGACCGGTGAGGCCTGGATCGACGGGCACCTCTACGGTGGTCACACCAGGGGCGAGTTCGAACACGCCGAGGTCGCGGTATTCGTCGGCAAGAACCCGTGGATGTCGCAGAGCTTTCCGCGAGCCCGGGTGGTGCTCAACGAGATCGCCAAGGATCCGGCCCGTTCGATGATCGTCATCGATCCCGTGGTCACCGACACCGCCAAGATGTCCGACTTCCACCTGCGGGTCCGACCCGGCACCGACGCATGGTGTCTGGCCGCGCTGGCCGCCATCCTGGTGCAGGAAAACCTGTGCAACGAAACATTTCTCGCCGAGCATGTGCGCGGCGCGGATGCCGTGCGCGCGGCGCTGCGCGAGGTGTCGGTGGCCGACTACGCCGAGCAGTGCGGGGTGGACCAGGAACTGCTGCGCGCAGCGGCGCGGCGCATCGGCACGGCCGCCAGCGTCTCGGTGTTCGAAGACCTTGGCGTGCAGCAGGCACCCAACAGCACCCTGTGCTCCTATCTGAACAAGTTGCTCTGGATCCTCACCGGCAACTTCGCGAAAAAGGGTGGCCAGCACCTGCATTCGTCGTTCGCCCCACTGTTCGGCCAGTTCTCCGGCCGTACCCCCGTCACCGGCGCCCCGATCATCTCCGGACTGGTGCCCAGCAATGTGGTGCCCGAGGAAATCCTGACCGACCATCCCGACCGGTTCCGGGCCATGATCGTGGAAAGCAGCAATCCCGCTCACTCGCTGGCCAATTCGGCCGCCTGCCGGGAGGCTTTTCAGGCGCTGGAACTGATGGTGGTCATCGACGTCGCGATGACCGAGACGGCAAGGCTCGCGCATTATGTGCTGCCCGCGGCGTCCCAGTTCGAGAAGCCGGAAGCCACCTTCTTCAACCTCGAATTCCCGCGCAATACCTTCCAGCTGCGCCGTGCGTTGATGGAGCCGCTGCCGGGAACCCTGGACGAACCCGAGATCTGGGCGCGGTTGGTCCGTGCGCTCGGCGTCGTGGACGACGCGGATCTGCGGCCGCTGCACGAAGCGGCCCGACATGGCCGGCAGGCATACACCGAAACGTTCCTCGGTGCCGCCGCGACCAATCCCACTGTGGCGCAACTGCTGCCGTATGTGCTGTACGAAACGCTCGGGCCGACACTGCCCGAGGGGCTGCGCGGCGCGGCCGCCCTGTGGGGGCTTGCCCAGAAAACCGCACTGAGCTATCCGGATGCGGTGCGGCGCGCCGGGCACGCCGACGGCAACGCCCTGTTCGACGCGATCCTGGCCACCCCGTCAGGGGTGACCTTCACCGTGCACAACTACGAGGACGACTTCGCGCTGATCGGTCACGCCGATCAGCAGATCGCGCTGGAGATTCCGTCCATGCTCGACGAATTGAAGACGCTGTCCCGCACTCCGTCCCGGCTCACCACCCCGGAATTCCCGATCGTGCTGTCGGTGGGGGAGCGGCGCGCCTACACCGCGAATGACATCTTCCGCGACCCGACCTGGCGCAGACGCGACGCCGACGGCGCACTGCGGATCAGCATCGAGGACGCCCAGATGCTCGGTCTGGCGCAGGGGTGCCGGGCGCGCATCAGCACAGCGGCCGGTAGCGCCGAGGCCACCGTGGAGATCACCGAGACGATGATGGCCGGTCATGCCGCCCTGCCCAACGGTTTTGGGCTCGACTACCGCGACGCCGAGGGGCGCACCGTCACTCCGGGTGTGGCCCCGAACGTACTCACGTCGACCGGGTGGCGCGACCCCTACGCCGGCACGCCGTGGCACAAGCACGTGCCCGCGCGGATCGAGGCCGTGAGCGTCAGTTCCAGATCTTGACCCGGCTGCCCGGCTCCAAGAACAGCGCGCCGGCGTCGGCGCCGTCGAAGGCGTCGTAAAAGGCGTCCATGTTGCGCAGCACGCCGTTGCACCGGAACTCCGGCGGCGAGTGCGGATCCACCGCCAGGCGCCGGATCGCATCCGCCTCACGGGATTTGGTGCGCCACACCTGGGCCCATCCGTAGAACACGCGCTGCACGCCGGTCAGGCCGTCGATCACCGGGGCGGGCCGGCCGTTCAGCGACAACTGGTAAGCCAGCAGCGCGATCGACAAGCCACCCAGGTCGCCGATGTTCTCCCCGACGGTGAAAGCGCCGTTGACGTGGTGGTCGCCGTCCAGGCCCCGTGGAGTGTAAGCGTCGTACTGCTCGATGAGAGCCTTTGTGCGGGAACCGAATTCGGTCCGGTCGGCATCCGTCCACCAGTCCACCAGGTTTCCGTCACCGTCGTATTTGGCCCCCTGGTCGTCGAAGCCGTGCCCGATCTCGTGCCCGATCACCGCGCCGATCCCGCCGTAGTTGGCCGCGTCGTCGGCCTCGGGGTCGAAGAACGGCGGCTGCAGAATCGCTGCCGGGAAGACGATTTCGTTCATCCCGGGGTTGTAGTACGCGTTGACCGTCTGCGGCGTCATGAACCACTCGTCCCTGTCCACCGGCCCGCCCAGCTTGGCCAGCTCACGATCGTGGTTGACCGCGTACCCGCGCAGGTAGTTGCCGTACAGGTCGTCGCGCTCGATCACCAGCGTGGAGTAGTCGCGCCACTTGGCCGGATAGCCGACCTTGGCGGTGAACTTCTCCAGCTTGGCCAGCGCCCGCTCCCGGGTCTGCGGCGTCATCCAGTCCAGGTCGCTGATGCTCATCCGGTACGCCGCACGCAGGTTGGCGACCAGCTCGTCGATGCGGGCCTTCGCCCCGGGCGGGAAATGCCGCTGCACATACAGCTTTCCGACGGCGTCGCCCATCAGGTTCTCCACCAGCGACACCGCGCGCTTCCATCGCTCCCGGATCTGCTCGGCGCCGGTCAGCAGCCGGCCGTAGAAGTCGAAGTCCGCGGACACCAGCTCGTCGGTCAGCCAGGAGGCCCGTGCGCGGATCAGCCGCCACCGCGCCCAGCTCTTCCACACCTCGAGGTCCTCGTTGCGCCACAGCTCGGCGAAGGTGCGCAGGTAATCGGGTTGGCGCACAATCACTTCCGCCAGCGACTCGGGGCTCGCGCCCAGCGCGGCGGCCCAGCCCGCCCAGTCGAAGCCCACCGACTCGTCACGCAGTTGCGCGAACGTGCGCAGGTTGTAGCTGAGCTCGGCGTCGCGGCGCTTGACCACATCCCAATGCGCCTCGGCGAGCTTGCCCTCCAGCGCGACGATGCGTTCGGCGGTTTGGACGTGGTCGGCCGGGTCCCCGCCGAACACCAGGGCGAACATCCGCGCGATGTGCGCCGGATAGGCCTCCAGCACCTGGAGGTGCCGCTCTTCGCGGTAGTAGGACTCGTCGGGCAGCCCGAGGCCGGACTGGGTGAAATGCACCAGGTAGCGGGCCGAGTTCTTGGCGTCGGTGTCCACGTACACCCCGACGCCGCCGCCCGCGCCGGTGCGCTGCAGCGCGCCGATGGCCCGGGCCAGCGCGTCGGCATCGGCGGCGTCGTCGATCACGGACATCTCGTCGCGCAGCGGCCGCACGCCGCGGCGCTGCACGGTGTCCTCGTCGAGGAAGCTGGCATACAGGTCGCCGATGCGCTGCGCGTCATCGTCCGTGGCGGCCGAATCCTGCTGGCTGGCCTCCACGATCAGGTCGCGCACCTGTTCTTCGGCGCGGTCGTAGAGCTGGCGGAAGGCGCCGTCGGTCGCCCGGTCTGCGGGTATCTCGTATTCGGTCAGCCAGCGGCCGTTGACGTGACCGAACAGGTCGTCTTGGGGGCGGATGCTTTCGTCGACAAAGCTCAGGTCGATGCCCGAGCGGATGGCCGTATTCGTCACCCCGCCATCCTTCCATCTTTTCCGGGTGCGACGATCGGGCCATGTCCGACGGCGAGCGAACCGAGCAAGAAGATTCCGTTGACGTCGACCCAGACGAGGACTCGAACGACTCCAGCGACGTGGCAGACGAATCCGAAACAGCCGAAATGTTTTCGCATTACGGCATCGCGTCGGCGGTTCTCGGTGTGCTGTCGGTCGCCGCGGTCGTGCTCGGCTACGTCATCTGGTCCGATCACCGCGACCAGATTGCCGAGCGCGGCTACCTGAGCCGCGCCATGCAGACCGCCGCGGACTGGGCGAACGTGTTGATCAACATGAACAGCGGAAACGTGGATGCCAGCCTGCAACGGCTGCACGACGGCACGGTCGGCGAACTCAACACCGACTTCGATGCCGCCGTGCAGCCATACAAGGCGGTCGTGGAGAAGCTGCAGTCGAAGAGCGCCGGCCGGATCGACGCGGTGGCGATCGAAACCGTGCACCACGACCTGGACACCCAGCCGGCGGGCGCGAGGCCTCCAAGAGAGATCGTCACCACCAAGCTGCCGCCGTTCGCGAGTCGAACCGACTCGGTGATATTGATCGCCACGTCGGTCAGCGAAAACGTCGGAGCCAAACCGCAGACCGTGCACTGGAGTCTGCGGCTGGACGTCTCCGACGTGGACGGCAAGCAGATGATCTCCGGATTGGCGTCGATCAAATGAGGAACATCTGGCGGCTGGCCGCCTTCGACATCCTGGCGCCGCTGGCCGCGATCGCGGCCCTGCTGGCCATCGGGCTGGTGCTCGGCTGGCCGCTGTGGTGGGTGTCGGCGTGCTCGGTGCTGATCCTGCTGATCGTCGAAGGCGTGGCGATCAATTTCTGGCTGTTGCGCCGCGATTCGGTCAGCCTCGGCACCGACGACGACGCGCCGGGACTGCGGTTGGCGGTCGTCCTGCTGTGCACGGCCGCCCTGGGCGCGGCCGTCGCGACCGGCTACACGCACTGGACCGAGGCGGACAACGACTTCACCGACGACTCCCACCAAGTGGTTCAGATCGCGACCGGCATGGCGGAGGCGATGGCATCGTTCAGCCCCACCGCCCCGACCGGCTCCATCGACCGGGCGACGGCGATGATCGTCCCCGAGCACGAGGCCGCCTTCAAGGAGCAGTACACGAAGTCCAGCACCGAGCTGGCCCAGCACAATGTCACCGCGCAAGCGACCACGGTGTCGGCCGGAGTCGAGGCCCTGGGGCCGTCGGCGGCCAGTGTGGCGGTGGTCCTGCGGGTTACTCAGAACACCCCGGGCCAGCCGCCGAGTCAGGCGGCGCCGGCGCTGCGGGTGACGCTGACCAAGCGGGGCAGCGACTGGCTGGTCGCCGATGTGCTGCCGGTCAGATAGCGGGTCAGTTCGCTTCGGCTGAGCGAGCGGACTTCACCTTGACGAACCGATCCGACAACCGCCGGATCCGGATCATCAGGGCGGCCGTCGGGCTGGTGCTGCCGTCGAGGTAGCCGTCCAGCTCCTCGGCAGTGACCCCGATGCGCGACGCGAACTCCTGCGGGGCCAGACCCGAGCGGTCGATCAGGAGCCCGACGTGACGCGCCACCTCGGCGCGCTCGTTGGCCTCCAGGTGGGTGCGGGCACGCTCGAGCACCTCCCACAGCGCCTTGGCGATGCCGTACGGCCGGGTGCCCTCGAGGACCTCTTCGACCTGTCGGGCGGTCCGCCCGTACGGGTCCCGCTTCAGCGCACCGGCGATGCGCTTCCACGTCGCGATGTCACCGCCCTGCAGGGCGGAACGGATGGCCGCGGTCGGCCAGAACTCCACGGGCTGTTCGGTGTCCTGGAGCGACCCGGACGGTCCGTTGCCGGGTTGACGTTGTGCCGGGGCCGGCCGGCGGGGCGGCGGCGCGGGGCGTCGGTCGGGTGCCAACGTCACCTCGCCTCCTCCAGCATCGCTACGGCCACGGACATGCAGCGTTGCCTGATTCCCTCCCAGTCCGAGTCGGCCTCGGCTTCCGATCCCTGGTCTTCCGGGTAGTCGCAAGGGTCGGGATCTGCGAGTCGACGGACCAGCTGGGTGGCGATCCACTGCTCCCTGGATGATTTACAACAGTAGTACCTGTCCATTCCGGCCAGCACCACCGCGGCGGTCTCGGGCTCCAACGTATCGACCATGTCTGCAAAGTCGGCGTAATCGCGCCGGCTGTTACGGCGCATGATCAGGTAGCCCTTCAGCCGCAGCGTCTCCGCACCGGTCGGGACCAGCAACCGGTCGCCGGTGGGCAGCTGCACGTTGGTGGTCTCCACCGGGCTGCGCCGCTCGTATCTCGGCCCGTCGTCGACGGCTGCGCCGGTGTCGCTTTCCAGCGCGTCGATCGCGACCGACAGGCGTCCCCGCCACAACGTCACCGGGTGAACGGGCCTGCCCGTGATGGCCTTGGCGATGCCGT
Source organism: Mycobacterium sp. NGS11 (assembly GCF_059813315.1). Classification (NCBI taxonomy): domain Bacteria; kingdom Bacillati; phylum Actinomycetota; class Actinomycetes; order Mycobacteriales; family Mycobacteriaceae; genus Mycobacterium; species Mycobacterium sp. NGS11. Next base: position 155,773 of record NZ_JCALEJ010000007.1, on the reverse strand, counting down.
TGCGCGAGGTCAGGCCGTTGACCAGCTTCTTGGCCGCCAGGGAGCCGTTGGTGTGGCCGTTGGCGCCGGGCTTCCTGTCGGCCGCCACGCCGACGCTGACCTTCTCCTCACCCAGGGCGACCTGGTGGGGGATCTGCCCGGGTCCAAGACCACGGGACCGATCCTCGTCGGGGCCCAGCGCCGCCTGCGCGGTGCGGCCACAACCGGTGAAGGCCAGCGGATCGGCCACGCAGATCGCGTCGGGCGCCAGGTGTTTGAGCTTGGCGGCCGACTTGACCACCATCCGCAGGTCGGCGCTCGGGGCCACCAGCGCCGAGATGTCGTCGGGGATGACGACGACGTCGCCGAGGTCGACCTCGGGCAGCGGCCGGTCGAAGTCCACCGACGGCAGCACGCGGGACAGCCACGGCGGCAGCCACCAGTTCCACTGGGCGAACATCGCCATCAGCGCCGGCACCATCACCAGCCGCACCACGGTGGCGTCCACCGCGATGGCGACCGCGCACGCCACGCCGATCTCCGCCACCAGCGGCATGCCGGCGAACGCGAACCCGACGAATACCGCGATCATGATCAGCGCCGCGCTGGTGATGGTCCGGGCGCTGGTGCTGACGCCGTAGGCCACCGCATCGCGGGTGTTACCGGAATGCAGGAAGCGCTCCCGGATGCGGGTGAGCAGGAAGATCTCGTAGTCCATCGACAACCCGAAGGTCATCGCGAGCACCAGCGGGGGAACGGTGCTGTCGATCGAGCTGATCTGGGCGAAGCCGAGGTCCTTCAGCCACCCCCACTGGAAGACCATCACCAGGCTGCCGTAGGCGGCGGCGACCGACAGCAGCGTCATCAGGACGCCCTTGAGCGCCAGGAACACCGAGTGAACCGACACCAGCAGCATCACGAACGCGATCAGCGCCACGATGCCCAGCACCAGCGGCTCGGTCTTGGACACCTGGTCGTCGAAGTCCTTGATCAGCGCCGTGGGGCCGCCGACGTCGACGCGCGCGGTGCCCACTTCGGGGATCTTGGGCAACTGCGCACGCATCCAGCCGACGGTCTCGCGGGCCTTCATGTCCTCGGGATCCACCGACAACACCGCGGACAGCAGCGCGCTGCCGTTGTCCTCGGCGAACTGCGGAGGCGACACCGAGACGATGTTGGGGGCCTGCGACATCCGCTGGCGGATCGCGCCGACGGTGTGGCTGTGTTCGGGGGAGGCGGCGCCGCCCTCGGGGAAGTTGATCAGCACGCGGATCGGGCCCAGCGCGCCGGGACCGAGGGCCTGGGCCGCGGCGCCGACGCCGGCGCGAATTTCGTGCGACGAGTCGAACTGGCGCAACAGGCTGTTGCCCAGCACCATCGAGGACGCCGGCGCGGCCATCACGAGCAGCACCAGCGACGCCGCCAGTGCGGACATCCACGGCCGGCGCATCACCCAGCCGATCCAGCGGTTCCAGAACCGCGACTGCGTGCTCTCGGGCCGTCGCGACCAGTGCAGGAAGCCCGACCGTTTGGCGGCCGCGCGGCCGAACGTCGCCAGCGCGGCCGGCGTCAAAGTGGTCGAGGTCAACATGGCGACCGCGACGGCCAGGATGGCGCCGGTGGCCATCGACTTCAGGGCAGGGGTATTGATCACGTAGATCCCGGTCAAGGAGGCGACGACCGTCATGCCCGACAGCACCACCGCCAGACCGGAGGTGGCCATCGCGGCGTCGACGGCTTCGCGGGGCTGGCGCCCGGTCCGCAGCTCCTCCCGGAACCGCATCAAGATGAACAGTGAGTAGTCGACGGCGAGCGCGATCCCGAACATGGACACCGTCGAGGTCACGAACACCGACATGGTGGTGTAGGCGGACAGCAGATAGACCAGGCCCATGGTGACCACGACCGTGCAGATTCCCAAGGCGAGCGGAATGGCCGCGGCGGCCAGCGAACCGAACACCGCGAGCAGCACGATCAAAATGACCGGCAGGTTCCACTTTTCGGCCGCGGCGATGTCGTGTTTGGTGTTGGCCGCGGCGGCGGCGGACAGCGCGCCCTGCCCGATGACATACAGCCGCACGCGGCCGTTCGCGGTCTGGCCGGGCTGATCGCCCTTGATGCCGACCTTGGTGCGGAGCTGCTTGGCGATGTCGCTCGTGTTGCGGGAATCCAGCCGGACCGACAGCACGTACGGGCGGTCGGGCTGCGGCGGCCGCTGGGTCGGGTTGGGGATTTCGGCGGTGCCGGGGATGCCGCCGGCGATCTGTCGCAGCTGGGCGACGGCGTCGTTCATGTCCTGGTAGCTGGCGTCGGGCCGGGGCGCGGCCACCAGCGCCAGCGACGACCCACCCTGGTCGTGGTACAGCTCCTCGAGCTGGTCATGGACCGCCAGCGATTGCGATCCGGCGACGTCGAACCCACCGCCGGTGAGGTTGCCCGACTGCGTCAGCGCCAGGTACACGGCCGGAACCAATGCCAGCAACCAGCCTGTGAAGACCAACCAGCGGTACTTACGCAGGCTGCGGCTGAGGCGGATCATTAACTGCTGGATTTTGTCGCTCCCCGGTTCTCGCGTAGCGCGTGCTCGCGACGATACCGCAGCGGGCTGTGGAATATGTGGCTTATCTAGTTCCTGAGCTGCGGCGACGGCGTTGTTGCCAAGACGCTGCGAAGACGTTGTGAAGTGGTGACCAAAGCGGGATTTCGGTCACACGCTCCGTCCGAACTGGCAGCGGTGATACCGGCGGTGGCAGGATGTCGCATGGCCCGCCAGGCGGTCCCCGGGGTTCACGGGGATGCCCGCGCTCAGTGGGGCCGTCTGTTGCAGTCGTTTGCGCGGCGCCGATCCGGCGATCCGCCGCAAACTCCTAAGGAGTTATCGATGACGAGAGCCACCGCTGGACGGGGTCGCAGAATCTTCGCCGGGCTGATCGCCGCCACGGTGCCCGGGGTCGCCTTCGCGGTGCTCGCCGGAGCACCGGCGACGGGCGCCAATGACCCGTGCGCGGCCAGTGAGGTCGCCCGGACGATCGGCTCGGTCTCCAAGTCGATGGGTGATTACCTGGATTCGCATCCGGAGACCAATCAGACGATGACCTCGATGCTGCAGCAGCAGGCCGGGCCGCAGTCGGTGAACGGATTGAAGTCCTACTTCGAGGCCAACCCCAAGGTGGCCGGTGACATGACGTCGATCGCGCAGCCGCTGACCACCCTGTCGACGCAGTGCAAGCTGCCGATCTCGATCCCGCAGGCGATGGGCCTGATGCAACAGGCGCAGGGCGCGGCCGGTGGGCTGCCCGCGCTGCCCGGAAACCCTGCGGGCGCATCGCCGTTGGGTGGGACCACCGGAGGCGCTCCGGCCGCGGCGCCGCCCGCGGCGACCAACCCGCTGCCGGGTCCGCCGCGCGGAAACACCGTCGGCTAGTCCCGATGGTGGCGACCCGCTTCGCCCGGCTTGGACTATGCGGCGACCCGCCGCGCCCGGCTACGCCGCGCTTGCGATCGCCGCGGCCGCCCTCGCGATCGCCACTAGAGCTCGGTTTCGGGGTTTCGGTCGGGCGGCAACGGCCCCTGCAGCGCGGTCTCGGTCGGATCGGCCGGGGGGTCGCCCTGCGGCGGCACGACCGGTAGTGGACCCGTGATCGGGTCCTCGTCGGACTCCGCCACGTTCTCGGTGCGGAACACGAAGAAGAACACCACCCAGCCGATCGCGGAGATGAGCAACCAGCTGATCAGCCGGTAGATCAGCATCGCCGAGATCGCGTTGGGCAGCGACATTCCGCTGGACACCAGGCCGGGCACGAGCACCGCCTCGACGATCAACAGCCCGCCGGGCATCAGCGGGATGGTGCCGACCGCGCGGGCGGCAGCGTAGGCCACCGTCAACCCGGCAACCGAGGCGTGGTCCCCGGCGGCGTACGCGGCGAAGCCCAGGCAGGCGACGTCGGCGATCCAGTTGAACATCGACCAGCCGAAGGCCACCCCCAGGTCGCGCCGGCCCAGGCTCACCGATTCCAGCTGCATCAGCGTCTCGCGCCACTTGTCCAGGCCGGCGTCGGCCGGCCTGCCCCGGACCGAGTTGATCCATGCCAACACCCGGCTGCCGATGCCGTCGATCAGCTCCGGGCGTGACGCGACGGCCTGGGCCAGCAGCAGCAGCGCGACGAAGCCGCCGAGGGTGAACAGCAACGAGAACGGGTTGTTCTTCGCGCCCAGCAGGAAGGCGCCGCCCAGGCCGAGCAAAGCCAACCCGACCGCCTGCAGTACGCCCGACATCACCAACTGCCACGACGCCACCACGGTCGAGGCTCCCCACAGCCGCTGCTGGCGGAACAGGAACGTCGCCGACAGGACGGGCCCGCCGGGCAGCGTGGTGCTCAGTGAGTTGGCGGCATAGAAGGCCGCCTCGGAGCGCAACTGCTTGACGTGCACGCCAGCCGACTTGAGCAACGTGCGCTGGATCTGAGCAAAGCTGTGCATCGACGCGGCCGCGGCCGCCACCGACGCCAGCAACCACAACCAGTTCGCCTCATACAGGCTCATCCAGGCTTTGGCCAGCTGGTCCCAGCCCAGCGAAACCTCGACGGCAAGCACGATGGCTACCGCGCCCAGGATCACCCAGCGCACCCACCAGTACTTGCCACGCGAAGTTTCTTCGCGCGGCAAGTCGAGGTTGCGGGCGGGCGCGTCGTGCGACACGTGATTTAGGGTAACGGTGCAGGTGGCGCCGCGATCGCCGCGGATCGCTTACCGTGTCTCGGACGTGCTGGGGTCGTAACCGGATCGTGCCGACGATTACCGGTTCAGCAGGCGCGCAGCCTGCCTCGAGCCAGGCTTGGACCACGTTTGACCGCGCGCCGCGGCGGATAGGCTGACGAGATGTCAGCAAACGTCGACGATGCCTCGGTCGAACCCCTTGTCCGCAAGACCGCAGCCTGGGCGTGGCGCTTGCTCATCATCCTGATCGCCGTGCTCGCGCTGTTGTGGGTGGTGAAAAAGCTCGAAGTCATCGTCGTTCCGGTCCTGGTGGCGCTGCTGCTGAGCGCACTGTTGGTGCCCGTGGTCGACTGGCTGGACAAGCGAGGCCTGCCCCGCGGCGGCGCGGTGGCCCTGGTGTTGCTGGGCGGCTTCGCGATCCTGGGCGGCATTCTGGCGTTCGTCGTCCTGCAATTCATCGACGGCCTGCCCGGCCTCACCGAGCAGGTGACGAACAGCATCGAGTCAACGCGGCGCTGGCTGACTCACGGGCCGGCCCATCTGCGCAACGAACAGATCGACAACGTGGGCAACGCCGCCATCGAGGCGCTGCACAACAATCAGGCGAAGCTGACCAGCGGCGCGCTCTCCACCGCGGCCACCGTCACGGAGCTGGTCACGGCGGCGGTGCTGGTGCTGTTCACGCTCATCTTCTTTCTCTACGGCGGGCGCAACATCTGGCAGTACGTCGTGCAGATCATTCCGTCGGACGTGCGCGGCCGGGTGCACGAAGCCGGTACTGCCGGATACGGGTCGCTGATCGGGTACGTGCGGGCCACGTTTCTGGTTGCCCTGACCGACGCGGCGGGGGTCGGCACGGGCTTGGCGATCATGGGGATCCCGCTGGCGCTGCCGCTGGCGTCGCTGGTCTTCCTGGGCGCGTTCATCCCGCTGGTGGGTGCATTGATCTCCGGTCTGGTGGCCGTGGTGGTCGCGCTGCTGGCCAAGGGCTTCGTCTACGCCCTGATCACGCTGGGCCTGCTGATCGCGGTCAACCAGATCGAGGCTCATCTGCTACAGCCGCTGGTGATGGGCCGCGCGGTCTCGATTCACCCGCTCGCGGTGGTGCTCGCGATTGCCACCGGAGGAGTGATCGCCGGGATCGTCGGTGCCCTGCTGGCGGTGCCGACGGTGGCCTTTCTCAACAACGCGATCCAGGTGCTGTTGGCGCCCGATCCGTCCGTCGAAGCCGAGAAACAGACCGAGGAAGCGGACGAAAAGAACGCGATTTTGCAGGCCGAGCCCGACAAACCCGAGGACGAATCCGGCTGAGCCGCTAGTCCTTTCGGTGCCGTTGCGAAGACCTGGTTACAGCCGACCCTCGCGACGCAGGAGGTCCTGCGCGGACAGGCCGCCGCCGGAGCGCCGGCGTTGCCGCGCGGGGTCGCCGTTCTCGCCCTGCCCGCGCGCGTCCGCCTGATCGGTGGCAGCGTTGGGGTCGTTGCCCTCCGGGCGCATCTTCGGCAGGGCGGTGGTGGGTTCGGCGGCGTCGCTGGTGTCGTCGGTCCGGTGGCCGGGCACCGGGATGGCCCGCGTCTGATCGTCGGACGGCGGGGCGGTCGGGCCCGGCGCCGGCGGTCGTTGGGCAGGCTGCGGTGCGGAGCTGGTCGCGGGGCGCGGCTCGGCCGGGCGGTCATGCCCGGGCACGCCCGGCGCGGAGAAGCGCGTCGTCTTGGCTTCGGTCGGCTGGCTGGAGCGGGCGGGGACGCGGGTGCCGCCCGCGGTTTCACCCGAAGACGGTTCCCGCGCAGGCCGTGGCTCGGCCGGACCCGGACGGGCCGGGCGCGGCGGCTCCAGCGCGCCGGGATGGGTGGGGTCATGCGGCGGCCGCGGTGCGGCCGCGACCAGGCTTGCGGCGACCGGCGGCCGCGCGGGCCGGCCGTTGAGCGTGGGCCGCTTGCGCTCGTCGGGCAGGTCGATCTCGCCGAGCCCGATCTTGTTCTGCAGGCGCCGGGCCCAGCGCGGCGCCCACCAGCAGTCGTCGCCGAGCAGCTTCATCACCGACGGCACCAGGAACATGCGGACGACGGTGGCGTCCAGCAGCAGCGCCGCCATCAGACCGAAGGCCAGATACTTCATCAACACCAGGTCGGAGAACACGAACGAGCCGGCGACCACCGCCAGCACCAGAGCGGCGGCCGTGATCAGGCGCCCGGTGGTCGCGGTGCCGATCCGGATGGCCTCGGCCGTCGACATGCCGCGCTCGCGCGCCTCGACCATTCGCGACACCAGGAACACCTCGTAGTCGGTGGCCAGACCGAAACCGACCGCGACGACCAGCGCGATGACCACGACCATCAGGGGGGTAGGCGTGAAGTTCAGCACGTTCGCGAAGTGCCCGTCGACGAAAATCCAGGTCAGGATGCCCATCGTCGAGCCCAGCGTCAGCGCGCTCATCACCGCCGCCTTGATCGGCAACACCACCGACCCGAACGCCAGGAACATCAGCAACATGGTCGCGCCCAGCAGCAGCACCAGCATCAGCGGAGCCTTGTCGAACAAGCTGTGGATGCTGTCCTGCTCCAGGGCCGGCGTACCGCCGACGTACAGGTTGAGCCCCTTCGGGGGGTTGATCGAGCGAAGTTCGGCGAGCTTCTTGGCGGCGTCGTTCTTGTTGACCAGACCGTTCTGGATCACCCGCACCGAGCCGTCCTTGGGCACCGTCGTCCCGTTCGGTCCGGCGACGCAGGGGTTGCCGGCGATGGTCGGGCAGGCCCGCTCCTCCCACTGCTTGTCGGTGAAGCCGCCGATCGAGGAGATCCTGTTGCGGATGTCGGCGACCTGTTGGTCGGTGACCTTGGTGCCGTTGCTGCTCTGGATGACGACCGTCAGCTGCTCGGTCCGGTAACCGGGGAAGAGCTTGTCGAAGTGCTCCTGGGCCATGCGCACCGGGTTGTCCGGCGGCAGGTATTTCTCGCTCATGCCGCCGAACGACAGGTTGCCCAGCGGGATGACCAGCAGGATCATGCCGATGGCGATCGGCAGGGCGAACGCCAGCGGGCGCTTCATCACCCAGTTGACGAGCTTGCCCCAGAAGCCGGCCTCGACCTCTTCACGGGTCTTGGTCTTCTGCAGCCGGTCGGCCAGCCAGTTCAGGTAGGCCCGCGAATACTTCCAATTCCGCAGGAAGGGCACCCGGAATGCGGTCCGGACCCCGAGCGCGTCGACGTGGCGGCCGAGGATGCCCAGGCAGGCGGGCAGGAACGTGATCGACAGCAGCGCCGCCAGGCCCACCGCGGCGAAGATCGCGTACGTCAGCGAATGCACGAAGCCCTGGGGCAACACCAGCAGGCTGGCGCTGGACGCGATGATCAGCACCGCCGAGAACGTCACGGTGCGGCCGGCCGTCATCACCGTTCTTCGCACGGCGGCCTCGGTGTCGTAGCCCTCGGCTATCTCCTCGCGGAATCTGCTCACCACGAACAGCCCGTAGTCGATGGCGATACCCAGACCGATCAGCGAGACCACCGGCTGGGCGAAGAAGTGCACCGGCCCGAACACGGCGACCAGGCGCAGGATGCCCAGCGAGCCCGCGATGCTCAGGCCGCCCACGATGGCCGGCAGGCCGGCGGCGACCGCGCCCCCGAAGACGAGGAACAGCACGACGGCGACCAGCGGCACCGCGAGTACCTCCATGCGGCGCTGGTCGGTGGCGATGGTGCCCGTCAGGGCGTTGGCGATCGGCTCGAGGCCGGCCAGCTGCACGGTGCCCCCGTCGAGCTTCTGCAGATCCGGCTGGATGGCCTTGTAGTTGTTGAGGATGCTGTCGTCGTCGTCGCCCTTGAGCGGAATGCTGACGAAGGTGTGCTTTCGGTCCTCGCTGACCATCCCCTTGATGACCGGGTTGGTGCTGTTCGGCGCCGCGAGCCAGCCGGCCCAGCCGACGACCTGGTCGGGGTGGTCGGTCTTGAACTTGTTGAGTTCGCCGACGAGCTTGTCGCGCCACGCCGGGTCGTCGGCCGATTTGCCGTCGGGAGCCGTGAAGGTGGCCACGATGTGGCTGGTGCGGTCGCGGCCGTAGGTCTGGTCGCCCAGTACCGAGGCTTTGACGGATTGGCTGCCGTCGTCATAGAAGCCGCTCTGTGTAACATGCTTGCCCAGGCTTACTCCGAAGACGCCACCCAGCAGACACAGAGCTACCGTGACCCCGATCACGATGTACCGGTACCGGTACACAGTTCGACCCCACCAGGCGAACACGCAAGCTCCTTACTGGATCGTCAACGACCCGCGCATAGGTTTTCCAGTGTCACACACGGGCGGTCAGCAGCGCGGAGAGCGGCCGGAACGGCTGTAGCCACGCACCCTGGTCAGGCAGCGAATCTAGGCCGATCCGCGGCAACGGTTCCCGGAAGACACCAGCGATATCCTCCAGATCAACGAAGTCCAAGGTATCCGACGCTAGCGCCCAACTCGCATGTTCGCGAAATCCGATCACCTGGACGCTGACCCCGGTTCGTGCGATGTCTTCCAGCGGATGACGAAAAGCCTGGCCGTCGGCGGAGGCCACCACCAGCGCCGCCAATCCCTGGGTGCGCCGCAGTTCGATGTGGGCCAGCATGTCGCGGTCCACGTCGCTGTCCTCGTCGATCTTCGGCTTGGCGAACACCGCGAATCCCACGTTACGAAGCGCGTCCACCCAGGGCCGGACGACGTCGGCGCTGCCCGGTGCGATGTTGGTGAAGACGGTGGCCTCGGGTTCCACCACCACGCCGGGGCGACTGGCGCTGACCTCGGCCGTGCGCGACAACAGCCAGCGCCCCAGGGCGTCGAACCGCGGGCGTTCCAGGGCCGTCGGGCGGCGGCCGAGGATCGATCCCAGGCCCATGTCGAGGTTGGGTGCGTCCCACACCAGCAGTACGCGTCCACCCGGCGGGGTGAAGTCGCCCAGCTCGTCGCCGGTCAGCACCGCCGGCGGCGCGACGGGCTCCGCTCCCGCCGCGGTCTCTTCAGTCAGGCTCATACTCATCGCCTACTCATCGTCTAAGCCAAATGAATTCGGTGACGGCGCTGCCCGCTTCTTGAGCCTTCGTCTCGTACTTGGTGCTCGGGCGCACGATCGAGATCGGCAGCGCACTGTCGGGACCGGCCGGGTGCAGTCGGGATTCACCCGCGCCGACCTCGGCGATGTGCTCGGCGTAGCCGGCGTGGTCCGTCGCAACGTGCAGGACACCACCAGGGAGTAGCCGGTCGGCTATCAAGCCAATCGTGCCGGGCTGCAGGAACCGGCGTTTGTGGTGCCGGGCTTTCGGCCACGGATCGGGAAAGAAGACGCGAACCCCGGTCAGCGACCCCGGCGCGATGAGGCGTTGCAGGACATCGAGGGCGTTGCCACGGATCAGCCGGATGTTGCTCACCTGGTCGCGGTCGATGGCGGACAGCAGTTGCGCCAGCCCGCGGCGGTAGATTTCCACCGCGACCACATCGACATCGGGCTCGTCTTTGGCCATCGCCAAGGTGGAAATGCCACTGCCGCAACCGATTTCGAGCACCACCGGGGCCTGTCGGCCGAACCACGCGGCCGTATCCAGCGGGGGCTCGGAGCTGTCGGGTTCGTCGGGGGTGGCCACTGACAAGCCGAGTTCGGGCCAGCGTCGCTCCCAGGTCTGGCGCTGGGCGTCGGACAGCGTCGAGCGTCGCGATCGGAACGCCGTTGCCGGGAGATAGCGCTGGTCGGGGCGGTCGGAGTCCCCGGTCGACGTGTCGGCAGACATCGCCACCCCGCGCTGCGCGTGCATTTGTCCATGGTGGCCTATGAACCCCGGATGTAGCCGCCCCTGGTCCGGATTGATACCCAACAGTTGCGTTCAACTGGTAACTGATTAACGGTGGCTCGCTTCTTCGTGACGCGGATGCCACCATTCGGTGGGACCGCTCGGTCCCGGCGCTGCATCGCCTAGCGGTGGCGCCGGCCGGGCAGGGGGTCATCCAGACCGAACAGGCGGGATATGAGGGCACAAGGACACCGAACTTTCGTCGACGAGCTGGCGCGGTTCGCTGCCGGCCACGTCGATCCGCGCATCACGGCGATCGCAAGGCGATCCGCCACCCCGTTGCGCGTGGCCGTGCGCGGCCGTCGCGGCGTCGGCTGCAGCACCGTGCGCCGCGCCCTGTCCGGCGCGGGACCCGCGGCGGGCATCGCGGTCGACGGCCCGGCGACGGATGGTCGCGTGGATGCGGTGGTCTACGTGGTCACGGAGGTGGTCAAGCCCGAGGACACCCGGGCGATCGCCCAACTCGCAGCGGCGGGGCGCCCGGTGCTGGCGGTGCTGAACAAGGCCGACCTGGCGGGCTCGCTGTCCGGCCGTGGCGGAGACGGCCCGACCGCCGCCGCGCGCGCGAGGTGCGTGGAGCTGTCGGCGCTGAGCGGCGTGCCCATGGAACCGATGACCGGCCTGCTCGCGGTCGCCGCGCTCGACGACCTGGACAGCACCCAGTGGACGGCGCTGTCCACGCTCGCCGCGCACCCCGGTGGGACCGCGTGTTTCGCCGGCTCCTTCGCCGGATTCCTGTCCGCCGACGTCCCCGTTCCGGTCGAGGTGCGGCGGCGCCTGCTGGACACCCTCGACCTGTTCGGCACCGCGCTGGCGGTCGCCGCGTTCCGGCAGGGCCGGACCCCGGCCCAGGTGCTGACCCTGCTGCACCGGATGAGTGGCATCGAGGCCGTCGTGGCCAGGATCGGCGCGCTGGGCGCCGAGGCGCGCTACCAGCGGGTGCTGGACGCCGTCGCCGAACTCGAGGCGCTGGCCGCCGGCGGCGGCAGGCTGGGTGAGCGCATCGGCGGGTTCCTGTCCCGCGACGAGACCGTGCTCGCAAGGATGGCGGCCGCGGTGGACCTGGCCGAGGCGGCCGGCCTGGAGCCGGGCGACCGGAAGGCCGTCGACGCCCATCGAGACCCGGCCGCGCACCTGCCTCGGGCGGTGCGGTGGCAGCGCTACAGCCGCGCGTCGGCCAGCGACCTGCACCGCGCCTGCGGCGCCGACATCGCCCGGGGGTCGCTGCGGCTGTGGTCCCAGGCCTGCGCGTCGCTGCCGGGGGAATCCTGGTGAGCGGCGAGACAAGCCACGATCCCGTCGCCGACGTGGACGCGTTGGTCGCGGCGGCCGGCCCCGGGCTGGATCCGCCGGCGATTCAGCGCCGCGACGCGGTGCTGGTGACCGGTCCGTGGATGGCCGGGGTCAGCGCGGTGGTCGACGCACTGCGTGAGCGGCTGCCACAACGCGAATTCGTCGAGTCGACGGACCTGGGTCCCGGCGAGGCACCGGTGGCTGTGGTGTTCGTCGTGTCGGCGGCGGCGAACCTGACGCCGTCGGACTGCGCGCTGCTGGACGCCGCGACCGAGCACACCGACGCGGTCGTCGGCGTGGTGTCCAAGATCGACGTGCATCTCAACTGGCGGGACATCGTCGCCGCCAACCGAGACTCGCTCGGCGCGCACGCGCCCCGCTACGGCCGGGCGCCCTGGGTGGGCGCGGCGGCCCTGCCCGACCTGGGTGACCCGGACGTCGACGACGTGGTCGAAGCCGTCACGGTGGTGGTGGAGGCCCCCGATCTCGCGCGCCGGAACCGGTTGCGGGCGTGGGAGTCTCGGCTTGAAACGATGGCGCGCCGGTATGAGCGCGAGGTCGAGGGGTCCGGCCGGCGGGCCCGGGTCGAGGCGCTGCGCGAGGAGCGCAGCACCGCGCTGAAACAGCAACGCCAGGCGAAAAGCGAGCGGACCATCACGCTGCGCGGTCAGATCCAGCAGGCGCGGGTGGCCCTGTCGCACTCGGCGCGTAACCGGTGTGCGGCGGTGCGCACCGACCTGCAGGAGCACGCGGCGGGTTTGTCGCGGCGCGGTATGTCCGGCTTCGAGGCGCTCACCCGCGATCAGGTGGATGCGGTGGTGGCCGAGGTCAGCGAGGGCGCCGACGCGCGCCTGGCCGAGGTGGCGCAGGTGGTCGGCCTGCCGATGGAGCTACCGCCGCCCGAGCGGCTGCCAAAGGTCGATATCTCGCCGCCGCCGCTGAAATCGCGCCGACACGAAACCTGGCTGATGATCGTGCTGGGCGTCGGGTTCGGCCTCGGGGTGGCGCTGACACTGAGCCGGCTGATGAGCGGCCTGGCCTCGCGGCTGAACCCCGCGCTGGCCGTCGCCGCGGCTGTGGCGTGCGTGGCGATCTCGGTGGGGCTCACGTTCATGGTGATCAACATTCGTGCGCTGCTGCACGACCGGGCGCTGCTGGACCGCTGGGCGGGCGGCGTCAAGTCCTCGCTGCAGTCGGTCGTCGAGGAGCTGGTCGCCACCCGGGTGTTGGTGGTCGAGTCGGTGTTGAGCAGGGCGCTGCTGGCTCAGGACGAGGCCGAAAACGCGCAGGTGTCGTCGTCGGTGGGCGTCATCGATGCCGAACTGCGCGAGCACGCCCTGGCCGCCGCGCGGGCCGCGGCTGCGCGCGACCGGGACATGCCCGCGGTGGCGGCGGCCCTGGCGGTCGTACGTGCAGAACTGGGAGAACCGGGTATACGAGAGGACGAAAGTCACTCCGGAGACGACGGCGGTGACGACGACGCCGGAAAACCCGCTTCGAGGAGCGAAGATGACAGCCCGTCGGGATCTTCTGAATCGTTGTTGTGAGAAGGCTTATACCTGCCCGAGACCCACCCGACAAGATCCTCGCGATAACCTGTTGTTAACGCCACCAATTCCTTAATTGTGTGGGCGAGAGCATAGCGAGCAACACCAGCCCGATACGCAGAAGAATCCAGGAGAGTTCGATGACCTCAGCGACCATTCCCGGTTTGGACACAGCACCCACGAACCACCCGGGCCTGTTGTCATGGGTGCAGGAGGTCGCCGAGCTCACCCAGCCCGACCGGGTCGTTTTCGCTGACGGCTCCGACGAGGAGTTCAACCGGCTGGCCACGCACCTGGTCGAGGCCGGCACCCTGACGAAGCTGAACGAGAAGAAGCACCCCAACTCCTACCTGGCGCTGTCCGACCCGTCCGACGTGGCGCGGGTGGAGTCGCGGACCTTCATTTGTTCCGAGCGCCAGATCGACGCCGGGCCGACGAACAACTGGATGGACCCCTCCGAGATGCGGGCCACCATGACCGATCTCTACCGCGGCTGCATGCGCGGCCGCACCATGTGGGTGGTGCCGTTCTGCATGGGCCCGCTGGGCGCCGACGACCCCAAGCTGGGTGTCGAGATCACCGACTCCGAGTACGTCGTCATCTCGATGAAGGTGATGACCCGGATGGGCAAGGCCGCCCTGGAGAAGATCGGCGACGACGGATTCTTCGTCAAGGCGATGCACTCGGTGGGCGCTCCGCTGGAGCCGGGCCAACAGGATGTGCCGTGGCCCTGCAACGACACCAAGTACATCACCCACTTCCCGGAGACCCGCGAGATCATGAGCTACGGCTCGGGCTACGGCGGGAACGCGCTGTTGGGCAAGAAGTGCTACTCGCTGCGCATCGCCTCGGCGATGGCCCACGACGAGGGCTGGCTCGCCGAGCACATGCTGATCCTCAAGCTCATCTCCCCGGAGAACAAGGCCTACTACTTCGCCGCGGCGTTCCCGTCAGCGTGCGGCAAGACGAATCTCGCCATGCTGCAGCCGACCATCCCGGGCTGGCGCGCCGAGACCCTCGGCGACGACATCGCCTGGATGCGGTTCGGCAAGGACGGCCGCCTGTACGCGGTGAACCCCGAGTTCGGTTTCTTCGGCGTCGCGCCGGGGACCAACTGGAAGTCCAACCCCAATGCGATGCGCACCATCGAGGGGGGCAACACCGTCTTCACCAACGTGGCGCTCACCGACGACAACGACGTGTGGTGGGAGGGCCTCGAGGGCGAGCCGGAGCACCTGACCGACTGGAAGGGCCGCGACTGGACGCCCGATTCCGGCGAGAAGGCCGCGCACCCCAACTCGCGCTACTGCACCCCGATGTCGCAGTGCCCGATCCTGGCGCCGGAGTGGGACGACCCGCAGGGCGTACCGATCTCCGGCATCCTGTTCGGCGCGCGCCGCAAGACGACGGTGCCGCTGGTGACGCAGGCCCGCGACTGGCAGCACGGCGTGTTCATGGGAGCCACCATGGGCAGCGAGCAGACCGCCGCCGCCGAGGGCAAGGTGGGCACCGTGCGCCGCGACCCGATGGCCATGCTGCCGTTCCTGGGCTACCACGTCGGTGACTACTTCCAGCACTGGATCGACCTGGGCAAGAACTCCGACGAGTCGAAGATGCCGAAGGTGTTCTTCGTCAACTGGTTCCGCCGCGACGAAGACGGTGGCTTCCTGTGGCCGGGCTTCGGCGAGAACAGCCGGGTGCTCAAGTGGATCGTGGACCGCATCGAGCACCAGGCCGGCGGCCAGGACACCCCGATCGGCATCGTGCCGACGGCCGACGATTTGGACCTGGACGGACTGGACGTCGACGGCGATGACGTGGCCAAGGCGCTGGCCGTCAACCCGGCGGAGTGGCGCGAGGAACTGCCGCTGATCGAGGAGTGGTTCGAGTTCGTCGGCGACAAGCTGCCCACCGGTGTGCGCGACGAGTTCGAGGCGCTCAAGCAGCGGCTGTCCGAAGCGCGTTGAAGCCGCGCGGTGACGTAGTCCTCAGCCGCTAATCGCCTGCCGCCGTAGCGATCTCGGCAGGTAGACCGCTCCCGCCCCGGAGTTGGCTGCCAGGTCGCCCGGATTGGAGATCGCGCAGCGCTTCAGTGACAGGCAACCGCAGCCGATGCACGAATCCAGGTTGTCGCGCAGCGCGATCAACCCGGCGATCTGATCGTCGAGGCGCGCGCGCCAGGTTTTGGACAGCCGGCCCCAATCGGCTCGGGTGGGGGTGCGCCCGTCCGGAAGTGTGGCGAGTGCGTCGGCAACCTCATCCAGGCTCAGGCCGACGTTGCGGGCGGCCTTGATGAAGGCCAGGCGTCGCAGCATCTGACGCTCGAAGCGGCGCTGACCGCCGGCGGTCCGGGTCGCCGTGATCAGCCCCTGACTCTCATAGAACCGGATCGCCGATGCCGCGAAGCCGCTGCGCTTCGCTATCTCACCGACGGTGAACAAGTCTCGCTCATCCATTGTGGCCTTCTCGAATTCGTGACTTGACTTAAAGTTTACTTCAACTATCAGTATGGGGGGATGACTCAATCCGAACAGCGACCCGTCGCTATTGTCACCGGCACCTCGCGCGGCTTCGGACGTGCGGTCTCCGCCGCCCTGCTCGACCGCGGTTGGACGGTCGTCGGCGATGCCCGACGCGCCTACGAACTGGAATCAACTGCCCGAGAACTGAATTCACCGAACTTCATCACGCTGGCCGGTGACGTCACCGACGCGTCGCACCGTGCCGACGTGGTGGCGGCCGCGCTAGCCGCCGGGCCGCTTGGCCTGTTGGTGAACAACGCCAGTCGGCTGGGGCCCAGCCCGCAACCGGTCCTCGCCGATTACCCCGCGAGCGAATTGTGGACGGTGTATCAGACGAACCTGTTCGCGCCGCTGGCCCTCATCCAGGCGACACTGCCGGCGCTCGCGGAAAACGGCGGCGCGATCGTCAATCTGACCTCCGACGCCGCCGTCGAACCGTACCCGGGCTGGGGCGGGTACGGCTCGTCGAAGGCCGCACTCGACCAGCTCTCGGCCGTCCTCGCCGCCGAGAAGCCCACGGTGCCCGCGTACGCCTTCGACCCGGGTGACATGCGCACCGAGATGCACCAGGCCGCCTTTCCGGGCGAGAACATCTCCGACCGTGCCGAGCCGGAGGCGAAAGTGCCGGCGCTACTGCGATTGCTTGACACCCGGCCCCCCGCGGGCCGCTATCGCGCCGCGGACCTGGCGCCATCCGGAGCGGCGCGATGACCCTGACGGCCCCGCACACCCGCTTCCACCGCCCCCCGAACTCCGATGCCATCGAGCCGCCCGAAGCGCACGGCGTCGCCCGCGACGGCGTCAAGCTGCTGATCGCTCGCCCCGACGGCGTCAGCCATGCCCGCTTCGCCGACCTCGTCGATCACCTGCGTCCGGGCGATCTGCTGGTGGTGAACAACTCCGCCACCATGCCGGGCGCCGTGGACGGCCGCCGCGACGGGCGGCCCATCGCAGTGCACTTCTCTACCCGGCGCGCCGAGAGGGTCTGGGTGGTGGAACTGCGGCCTGCGGGAGAAGCGGCCGGACACCTCCCAGACGTCCGGCCGGGCGAACGCATCGACATGCCGGGCGGCGGCGCGTTGGTCGTCGCGGCCTCCTACCCGCAACCCGGGATCAGCGGCGCTCGGTTGTGGTCCGCGCGAGTCGTCGTAGAGGGAGACGTCGCGTCGTATCTGGCCCGCCACGGCCGGCCCATTCGGTACGCGTACGTGCCACGGCCGTGGCCGCTGCGCTACTACCAGACCGTGTTCGCCCGGCACCCGGGCAGTGCAGAAATGCCCAGCGCGGCCCGTCCTTTCAGCACCGAATTGGTCACCGCCCTGGTTTCCGCGGGCATCGCGATCGCACCGATCACGCTGCACGCGGGGGTGTCGTCGGCCGACGCCGGCGAGCCACCGACTCCCGAGCCCTTCGCCGTACCGGCCGCGACCGCGCGACTGGTGAACGTCACGCGCATGACCGGCGGGCGGGTGATCGCGGTGGGAACGACGGTGACGCGCGCGCTGGAGTCCGCGGCCACCGCGGACGGCGAGGTGCGGCAGGTGGACGGCTGGACGGACCTGGTGCTGGGCCCTGGCCGGCCGTGCCGGGTGGTCGACGGCCTGATCACCGGCTGGCACGACGCCGGCGCCTCGCACCTGCTGTTGCTGGAGGCGGTCGCCGGCCCCGAGCTGGTCGGGCTGGCGTATCGGGAGGCGGTTGAGCACGGCTACCTGTGGCATGAATTCGGCGACAGCGCGCTGCTACTGCCCGCACCGGAGGCCACTTAACACCTGTCAAGTTTCGCGGCGGTACAGTTTGCGCATGCAGATCCGCCCCTACATCGGCGCCGACAAACCTGCTGTCATCCTGTACCCGTCCGGAACGGTCGTCACCTTCGACGACCTCGAGGCGCGCGCCAATCGACTGGCGCACCGGTTCCGCGCCGCGGGCCTGCGCGAAGGCGACACCGTCGCAATCCTGATGGAGAACAACGAGCACATCCACGCGGTGATGTGGGCGGCTCGTCGCAGCGGTTTGTACTACGTGCCGATCAACACGCACCTGACCGCGGCAGAGGCCGCCTACATCATCGACAACAGCAGCGCCAAGGCCATCATCGGCTCGGCGGCGCTGCGTGACACCCTCGCCGGCCTCGGCGAGCATTTGCCGGGCGGGCTACCCGAGCTGCTGCTGATCGCTGACGGCGACCTGCCGGGCTGGGAGCGCTACCCGGAATGCGTTGCCGGGCAGCCCGATACACCGATCGATGACGAAATCGAGGGCGACCTGCTGCAGTACTCGTCGGGCACCACCGGCCGGCCCAAGGGCATCAAACGCGAATTGCCGCACGTGCCACCGGCCGACGCGCCCGGCATGATGTCCGCACTCGTCGGCTTCTGGATGACGCCCGACTCGATCTATCTCAGCCCCGCGCCGCTGTACCACACGGCGCCCTCGGTGTGGTCGATGAGCGCGCAGGCCGGCGGCATCACCACGGTGGTGATGGAGAAGTTCGACGCCGAAGGATGCCTGGACGCCATCGCGCGCCACCGAGTCACGCATGGCCAGTTCGTCCCGGCGATGTTCACCCGCATGCTGAAACTGCCTGACCGGGTGCGTCATTCGTACGACCTGTCCAGCCTGCAGCGGGTGATGCACGCGGCGGCCCCGTGTCCGGTGGAGATCAAGAAGCAGATGATCGACTGGTGGGGGCCGATCATCGACGAGTACTACGCGTCCTCGGAAGCGCACGGCTCGACGCTGATCACGGCCGAGGACTGGCTGGCGCACCCGGGTTCCGTCGGCAAACCCATGGGCGGCGCCATACACATCCTCGACGAGCACGGCGACGAGTTGCCACCCGGGCAGGCCGGCGAGATCTACTTCGAAGGCGGCTATTCCTTCGAATACCTCAATGACGAGGCGAAAACCGCCTCATCGCGCGACAAGCACGGCTGGGCCACGGTCGGGGACATCGGCTACCTCGACGACGAGGGTTACCTGTACCTGACCGACCGGCGGCACCACATGATCATCTCCGGCGGAGTGAACATCTACCCGCAGGAAGCCGAGAACCTTCTGGTCACCCACCCGAAGGTGTTGGACGCCGCGGTGTTCGGGGTGCCCGACGACGAAATGGGCCAGCGCGTGGTGGCGGCCGTGCAGACCGTCGACGCCGCCGATGCCACCGACGGATTCGCCGAGGAGTTGACGGCGTGGCTGCGAGACCGGTTGGCGCACTACAAGTGCCCGCGATCGATTGCCTTCGAAGCACAGCTGCCGCGCACCGACACGGGCAAGCTCTACAAGAACGGGCTGATCGAGAAGTACTCGGTGTGACCGATGCTCCGGGTGGTCGACCTGTCGAAGTCGCCGCACGACGGCCCGGCGTCACCGCCCGGGGTGATCGTCGCCGTCGGCTCGGCCACCGACATCGCAGGCGCTGAATTCTGGCTCGACGCAGCGACTTTCACGCTGACCGAGGATCGCTGCGCCGACCGCCGCGTGGTCACCGTCGCGTCGGTGCCGGCGACCGTGGCGGAGCTGACGGCACGCTGTCGACGCTGGCCGCACGCCAGCGGGGTCTGTGACGACGTGCTGCGCGCGGTCGACCCGCGGGGCCCGACGCTGGCTGGGGTGACGACGGAGTCGTTGGCGTACTCGACCCTGCAGGCCGGCCCGGAGTTCGCGCGGTGGTTACGCGAGCGGGGCCCGGTCCGGATGCCCGAGATCCCCGACCCGGTGCGGGCGACCCGCGACGGCGACGTTGTGCGTATCGCGTTCAACCGGCCGCAGCGGCACAACGCGTTCTCCACCGATGCGCGCGCGGCGCTGCTGGAGGCCCTGACGGTGGCTCAGCTGGACCCGTCGGTCACCGGCATCGTGTTGAGCGGCAACGGTCCGTCATTCTGCAGCGGTGGGGACCTGGCCGAGTTCGGCACCTTCGCGGACCCGGCGAGTGCGCACCTGGCGCGTACCCGCTACAGCCCCGCCCTGGCGCTCGACGCGCTGGCCACCAGGCTCGGCCGCGCATGCCGGGCCGAAGTGCACGGGCGGGTGGTGGGCAGCGGACTGGAGATGGCGGCGTTTTGCGGGTGGGTCACCGCCCGCAATGACGCGATGTTCGGGCTACCCGAGCTGGCGTTGGGGCTGCTGCCCGGCGCCGGTGGCACCGTCAGCGTCACACGGCGGATCGGCCGTTGGCGCACAGCGTATCTCGTGTTGTCCGGTCGCACCGTCGACGCGGAGACCGCGTTGGCCTGGGGGCTGGTGGACGAGGCCTGGGGTCAGAAGCCCGAATAGGTGGTGGTGGTCGTGGACGGGATGGAAGAGACGATCGCCGCGAACATGGCGAACCACAGCACGACGCCGATCACCGCGGCGGCGGCGCCCACGACCGCACCGATGATGGCCCACTTCTTGGCGTTGTTGGACGCCTCATAGGCCTCGGCGTACCGGCCCTGGGCCCACAGCCCGGACACCTTGTTGGAGTAGACGATCGACACGATCCCGAAAGGCAGGCAGCACAGCACCGTGCACAGGATCGCCCAGACCAGATAGTTCTCGGGCTCCTGCATTCCCGGCTGCTGCGCCGGCCATCCCGCCGGTGGCGGCTGGCCCTGCCATCCCGGTGGGTGCTGAGCTTGCCACCCGGCGGGCTGCTGGCCTTGCCACTCCGGTTGTTGGCCTTGCCATTCCGGTTGCTGCGCTGGCCATTCCGGCGAACCTCCGGGCGGCACGGGAGGATAACTCATGGCGGCTGCCTTTCCCTTTGGTTCAGAGTCAGGTAAATATACTCCCAAACTATGTTCTCGGGCCGTGAGATTGGTGCGTAGGATCAGATGCCGCCGCGCGTCACCAGTTGCCGGGCAATCACATTTCGCTGGATCTCGTTCGTGCCTTCGCCGACGATCATCAACGGTGCGTCCCGAAAGTAGCGTTCGACGTCGTATTCGGTGGAATAGCCGTATCCGCCGTGTATTCGCACCGCGTTCAGCGGGATCTCCATGGCGACCTCGGAAGCAAACAATTTCGCCATGCCGGCTTCCATGTCGCAGCGTTCGCCACTGTCGTACCGCTCGGCGGCATACCGGGTGAGCTGGCGGGCCGCGGTGAGTTTGGTGGCCATGTCGGCCAGGTAGTTACCGATCGACTGGTGCTGCCAGATCGGCTGGCCGAAGCTCTCCCGCTGCTGGGCATAAGCCAGCGCGTCCTCGAGCGCCGCGGTGGCCACCCCCAGGGCACGAGAGGCCACCTGGATACGTCCTGTCTCGAGTCCCTTCATCATCTGCGAAAAGCCTTCGCCCGCAACGCCTCCCAGCAACGCCGTGCGGGGTGTCCGGAAGTTGTCGAACGACAGCTCGCACGACTCGACGCCCTTGTAGCCCAGCTTCGGCAGGTCCCGCGACACCGTCAGGCCCGGGCCGTGCTCGACGAGCACGATCGAGATGCCCTTATGGCGCGGCGTGGCATCCGGATCGGTCTTACACAGCCGCGCGATCAGTCCGGAACGGCGCGCGTTGCTGATCCAGGTCTTGGATCCGTTGATCACCAGCCTGTCGGCGTCGGGCAGCGCGGTGGTCGTCATGTTCTGCAGATCCGAGCCGCCGCCGGGCTCGGTCAGCGCCATGGTGGCGCGCACCTCTCCGCTGGCCATCCGCGGCAGGTAAGTCCGCTTCTGATCCTCGGTGCCGAACAGCGTCAGCAGTTTGGCGACAACGGTGTGCCCGCCCATCGCACCGGCCAGGCTCATCCAGCCGCGCGCCAGTTCCTCGGTGACTCGCACGTAGCACGGCATGGACACCGGCGACCCGCCGTATTCCTCCGGAACGGCCAGGCCGTAGATGCCGATCCGCTTCATCTGGTCGATCCACGCCTCGGGGTAGGTGTTGGCGTGCTCGACCTCGCGAATGCTCGGTTTGACGTCGCGGTCGATGAACGCCCGCACCGTGGCGACCAGCATCTCTTCTTCGTCGTTCACCTGCGATCACCTTCCAGCCCTGATGGTGGCGACCCGCTTCGCCCGGCTTCGCCGCACTCGCGATCGCCACGAAGTTGACCCTCGATTCCACAGCCTGCCAGCATGGGGCGTTGTGACGAGTGACGGGTATGCGGGGATTCGCGAGGGGGGACCCTACTTCGACGACCTGTCGGTTGGGCAGGTGTTCGACTGGGCGCCGTCGATGACGTTGTCGTCGGGGCTGGCCGGCGCCCATCAGGCCATCGTGGGCGACCGGTTGCGCCTGGCGCTGGACGCTGACCTGTGCGGCGCGGTGACGGGCCTACCGGCGCCGCTGGCCCACCCGGGGCTGGTGTGCGACGTGGCGATCGGGCAGTCGACGTTGGTGACCCAGCGGGTCAAGGCCAACCTGTTTTATCGCAACCTGGTGTTCCACCGGTTCCCGGTGATCGGCGATTCCCTCTACACCCGCACCGAAGTGGTTGGGCTGCGCGCGAATTCGCCCAAGCCGGGCCGGGCGCCGACGGGCCTTGCGGCGCTGCGGATGATCACGATAGACCAGGCCGATCAGCTGGTGCTCGACTTCTACCGCTGCGGCATGCTGCCCGCCAGTCCGGATTGGCGGCCGCAGGACGGGCCCGACGACGATCTGTCGGCCATCGGCGCCGACGTGCCCGGCCCGGCCCACGATCCGACCGCGCAGTGGGACGGAAAGGTGTTCCGCGACAAGGTGCCCGGGCCGCACTTCGATGCCGGCTTGGCGGGCTCGGTGTTGCACAGCACCGCCGACGTGGTCAGCAGCGCACCCGAACTGGCCCGGCTCACCCTGAATATCGCTGCCACGCATCACGATTCGCGAGTCGGTGGGCGCCGGCTCGTGTACGGCGGGCATACCATCGGGCTGGCTTTGGCGCAGGCGAGCAGGCTGCTGCCCAATCTGGTCACGGTGCTGAGCTGGCAGTCCTGCGACCACACCGGACCCGTGCACGAGGGCGACACCCTTTACAGCGAGTTGCACATCGAATCCGCGGAGCCGGCCGATCACGGCGGCGTGTTGGGGCTGCGGTCGCTGGTGTACGCCGTCGGCGACGCAGAACCGGACCGTCCGGTGCTGGACTGGCGGTTTCACGCGCTGCAGTTCTGAGGCCGCCGTGCGCCACGCGCACAATGGGGTCGTGAGCTCGGCCGCAACCAACTGGGGGAGCAGCGGGCTGGCCTACTTGACCGGCCTGCCCGACGGTCCCGCCGACTTCTCCCGCGCCAACGTGCTGGCCCGCGCGCACCAGGCCGCGACGGCCATCGGCGGCGGACTGGGTATCGACGTGGACGCGGTGAGCCTGCTGACCGGGCGGGCCGCACTGCTGGGGCTGACTCGTCGCGGTCGGGTGTCGCCGGGTGGCGGCACCCGCTTGTTCGCCGCCCGGGACGGCTGCTGCGCGCTCACCCTCTCGCGGCCCGACGACCTCGCCGCCGTCCCGGCACTGCTGCAGGTCGACGACGTCGACGCCGACCCGTGGCCGGTGTTGGGGCGCTGGGTGGCGGCCCGTCCGGTGGCCGAGATCGTCGAGCGGGCGGCGCTGCTCGACCTTCCGGTGGCGGGCCTCGGCGAGGCGGCGCCCGCGTCGCCGCGGATACGCGTGACAGGACCGCGGTCGGCGCCGCGCGTGCCACCGGATCTGCTGGTGGCCGACCTGTCCTCGATGTGGGCGGGGCCGCTGTGCGGGCGGCTGCTGGCCCGCGCCGGAGCGACCGTTGTGAAGGTCGAAAGCCCGCGCCGCCGGGACGGTACCCGGGCCGGCCATCCGGCCTTCTTCGATTGGATCAACGGCCAAAAGCTCTGTTACGAAGCCGATTTCGATAGTCAGGCCGACGGACTGCGTGATCTGCTCGCGGCCAGCGACGTCGTCATCGAGGGCTCGCGTCCCGCGGCGCTGGCGCGCCGGGGCCTCGGACCAGACGACGTCGCCCCACGCGCGGGCCGAATCTGGTTGCAGATCACCGGATATGACGGCCGCCGGCCGGGATTCGGGGACGACACCGCGGTGGCCGGCGGACTGGTCGGCACCAGCGCCGGCGGACCGGTGTTCTGCGGCGACGCCATCGCCGACCCGTTGACCGGGCTCGAGGCGACGCTCGCGGTGGCCGAATCCCTGGCCCGCGGTGGCGGCGAGTTGATCGGCGTGTCCATGGCCGGGGTCGCCGCGACCTACGCGGCCCTGCCGGTCGAGGCGCCGGCGTCGTCGGCGCCGGTGTCTGCACCGTCGGCCCCGCCGGCGTCGGGTCCGGCATCCGGGCCGGGCGCCGACAACGCGGCGGTGCGCCATTTGGTGAGCCAAAGGCGCGTGCTGTCATGCTGATTCAGCGGGCAACCCTGCTGGACGGCACCACGACAGACATCCGGGTGGGCGCGCTGATCGAGGAGATGGCGCCGCCGGGGGAGGGTCTGGTGCCCCGGGCGGGCGAGGGTGTGCTGTACGCGGGCGGCGGCGCCGTCCTGCCCGGGCTACACGACCACCATGTGCACGTGCGTTCTGCGGCCTCGGCGCTCGATTCGTTCTTCGTCGGGCCGCCGGGGGTCAGCAACGCGTCGCAGCTCACGCAATTGCTCGCGAACGCCACCCCGGGACCCGACGGCTGGATTCGCGCTGTGGGATACCACGATTCGGTTGCCGGAGAACTCGATCGGGGCACCCTCGACGCCATCGTTTCGCACGTGCCGGTGCGCATTCAGCACCGCAGCGGGGCGCTGTGGATCCTCAATTCCGAGGCGCTGGGCCGCGTCGGCCTGGCCGATCATCCCGATGGGCGGCTGCGCAGCGCCGACCGGGGCTGGTCGCTGGCGCTGCAGCGGCGCGAAACCGATCTGGCCGAATTGAGCCGCCGGATCACCGCGACCGGTGTCACCGGCGTCACGGACGCGACCCCCGATCTCGATGCCGACGACATGGAGTCGCTGACGGCGGCGCACCAGCGCGGCGAGTTCCGGCCCCGGCTGAGTTTCCTGTCGCCGGGCAAGAAGATCCTGCACGACGACCGCCTCGACCTCGATGCCCTCACGGAATGGATTGCGCGCCAACATGACAGTGGACAACCGGTCGCGGTGCACTGCGTGACCGCGGCACAGCTGGTGGTGGCCCTAGCGGCGCTGCGCGCGGCCGGCGGCCATCCGAAGGACCGCATCGAACACGCCGCCGTGGTGCCCGACGACAACCTGGCCGACCTGGCCGACCTCGGGGTCACGGTGGTGACGCAGCCCAACTTCGTCGCCGAGCGCGGCGATCAGTACCTCGCCGAAGTCCCCGTCGCCGAGCACGATCAGCTGTGGCGCGTCGCCTCCCTGCGCTACGCGAGGGTGCAGGTCGCGCTGTCCACCGACATGCCGTTCGGCCATGGCGACCCATGGACGGCGATGCGCGCCGCGGTCCACCGCACCACTCCGCGGGGCGCCGTGCTGGGGGCGCGCGAATGTGTCTCTGCGCGAGAGGCTTTGACGATGTTTCTGGGCAGGGCCGATCAGCCCGGCCGGCCGCGCACAGTGGAGATCGGGCAGCCGGGTGACCTGTGCGTGCTCAACGAGCCGCCGGCTACGGCGCTGGCGGCCTTGGACGCGGGGCTGGTGGCGGCCACCGTCATCGGTGGCGAGCTGGTGTACTTCGCGATGTGAGCCGGATCAAGCGGCGGGGGCCAACGCCGCCCGAAGACTGTCGCATTGGCTGTCGAAAAAACGCTGGGACACTTGGGCTTTCGGCAAAATCAGGTCGAAACCGTGGAAGGCGCCCGGAATGGTTTCCACCTGGCACGGCACCCCCGCGGCGCGCAGGCGCTCGGCGTAGGCCAGGTCTTCGTCGTGGAACAGGTCATGCGTGCCCACCCCGATCCAGGCCGGCGGCAATCCGCCCAGGTCGTCGCGGCGGCCGGGGACTGCCACCTGCGGGTCGGCGTCGCCCAGGTACGCCGCCCAGCCGAACCTGTTGCTGCGGTTGTCCCACAGCCGGTAGTTCGCATTGGGCGCGGTGGCCGAACTGCGGTCGTCGAGCATGGGATAGGTCAGCAGCTGGAACGCCGGGCTCACCTCGGCGCGGTCGCGGGCCAGCAGGGCCAGGGCCGCCGCGAGCCCACCGCCGGCGCTGGCGCCGCCGATGGCGATGCGGTAGCGGTCCACCGATGGCAGGCCGGCCAGCCAGGTGAGTGCCGCATAGCAGTCTTCCAGCGGGGTGGGATAGGGATGTTGGGGCGCCAGGCGGTATTCGACCGAGGCGACGGTGATGCCCAACCGCCTGCTGAATCGGCTGCAGAGCCGGTCGTCCTGCTGGGCGGTGCCGATCACGTATCCGCCACCATGGATCCACAACAGCGCAGGGGTGGCCTCGGTGGCCCCCGCGGGCCGGAACAGCCGGACGCCGGCCCCGGAACCGAGCGTGATCGCCTCGACGCCGGCGACGGGCTTGCCGAGGCGCCCCCGCCACGCCGACCCCACCCGCATCAGCGGCAGGGTGCGCGGACTGACGAGCCGCCGCGGAGCGAAGCGGGCAAATCGCTGCAGGTCGGGATGAACATCGTTGTTCGTCACCGGACAAGTATCGCCGACGCGGAAAATCAAGGGACGGCGATGCGTGGCCTGCCGTACCCACTAGGACTCCAGGAGGCAGCGTGACCGTCGACAATCCCCGGCTGGCTTCGCGGTTGGTCGATACGGCTCTCGGGGCGATCCGGGTGCAGGTGAGTGCGGGGACCGGGCCCGCCGTCCTGATGTGGCCCAGCCTGTTGATGACTGGCGATCTGTGGGCCGGCCAGGCCGCACGCTTCGGCGACTCCCACCGCCTGGTGCTGATCGATCCGCCCGGCCACGGGCGCAGTGCGCCGCTGCGCGCGATGTTCAGCTTCACCGACTGCGCGCGCTGCGTCGTCGAACTACTGGACGGCCTCAACATCGACAGGGCGCATTTCGTCGGCAACTCGTGGGGCGGGATGATCGGCGGCACCTTCGCCGCCCTCTACCCCGACCGCGTCGACCGCGCGGTGCTGATGAATTGCACGGCCTCGAAAGCGCCTGTCGCGCAACAGGTGCAGTACGCCGCCATGCTCCGGGTGGCGAGGCTGCTGGGCGGCATCCGGCCGCCGCTGACCCGCTCGGCCGTCCGCGCCTTCTTGGGCCCGACGACGCTGCGCACCCGCCCGGACGTGGTGGCGACCGTGCGGGCAGCCGTGCAGTCGGTGAACACCGATTCGGTCCGTTGGGCGGTGCGCAGCGTGGTGTCCGCCCGACCCGACCAGCACGCCCTGCTGGGTCGCGTCACGGCCCGGGTGCTGGTGGTCGCGGGCGCTGAAGACGCCACCTTCCCGGTGGCCGAGACGCGGGCGATGGCCGACTCCATTGGCGGCGCATCCTTCACCGTGCTCGACGGGGTGGCCCACCTGGCGGCGCTGGAAGGTCCCGCGCGGGTCAACGAGCTGCTGGACGCATTCCTGTTCGGCTGATTTGGACAGGATTCGCAGCGGCGAAAAGCCCTGCCGGCGGCCATGATTCGGGCGCTATCGGTTGCGCGGTGACCACGCCCGTCTGCCGCCGATCGCCGCCGTGGGTGAACCACGCCCGGCGCTGCAACGTAGCCGCAGGAAGGGCCTCGAAAGAGAGGGGGATTAACCGAGCCACGATCGGGGTATCGGAGCAGTGCTGGCGCACGTGCTTGCCGTCAGCTTGTTGGGGTTTGCCGGTACGTCGCCGCAACGTCCTTCGGGGGGACCGAGCGCCGGTGCGCCGCCCGATCGGCCAGGACGCGAGGGACGTGAAATGCTTGGGCAACTCTACGATCGGGCACTCGGCGGCGAGCGATGTTGGATCCGTCATGACGACGGCGAACTGCGGCCACTGCCGACGCACAAATGGTTGGGTGTGCGATGTCCCGGTGATGGATCTGGTGGCGCCTTCGACGAAATCTTCGACGAAGCCGTCACGCAGATGTGCACCGGGCCGACGATCGAGTTGGGCTGCGGCCCGGGCCGATTGGTGGCGAGGCTGATCCGGCGGGGCATCCCGGCGCTCGGCATCGACCGGTCCGCGACCGCGATTCAGCTGGCGGGCCGCGGCGGTGCGCCGGCCCTGTTGGGCGATGTGTTCGAGCCGCTGCCGGGAATGGGCCTGTGGCAGACGGTTTTGCTGGTCGATGGCAATGTCGGGCTGGGTGGGGATCCGCTGCGAATTCTCCGGCGCGCCTTCGAACTGCTGGCCCGCGGTGGCCGTTGCATTGCCGAATTCGACGCCGAGGCCATCGGGATCTGTTCGCGATGGGTCCGGCTGGAGGCGTCGGGCGAGGTCGGCCCCTGGTTTCGCTGGGCATCCGTCGGGGTGGACAGCGCTGCCGCGCTGGCCGCGCAGGTGGGGCTCACGCTGACCGGCGTCAGCCTGGTCGGTGGCCGGGTGATCGCCGACCTGACGGTCAGGTAAGCGTGTCGTACACAGCAACATGCGTCGCAGGCTGAAAACCGCGAAAGGCGGTTCAAGCAGCGTAAATACCGCCTGCAACGAGCGCACTGGGCAAAGCGTTTTCGCTGCCATCGCCCGTTCGACGGAAACGTCAGTTTGTCAATCGCAGTGAGGGGTACAGTCCCCTCCATGACGGTGACTGGACCGGGCATTACCAATTGCGTGAAATGGTTGCTGCGGGCCCGCCCCGGCGACTATGCGCTGGCGTTGAGCGTGGCGGGGACTTCGCTGCCCGTGGTCGGCAAGCATCTCGAACCCCTGGGTGGCCTGACCGCCATGGGCGTCTGGGGAGCCCGGCACGCTCCGGAGGCGATCTCCGCGGCGACCAGGGACTGGTTCACGCCGGGAATCAACGACGTACGCCGCCGCGACCGCGAGAGCACCCAACGGGTATCCCTCGCCGCGCTACGCGGGGTCGTGTCGGCAGCCGATCTCGAGAGGGACTGGCCCGTCGCCGCAAAGACACCGCCGATCTGGGCGGGCCTGCGCCAGCGCCGCTATCTCTACCGCCGCGCCGTGCACTACGGCGACCACCCCGATCAGGTGCTCGACGTCTGGCGGCGCCAAGACCTGCCCGCGCAGCCCGCGCCGGTCCTGATCTTCCTGCCGGGCGGCGCCTGGGTGCACGGCAAGTGCATGGGTCAGGGTTCGGCGCTCATGTCGCGGCTCGCGGAGCAGGGCTGGGTGTGCCTGGCGGTCAACTACCGCGCCGCCCCGCACCACCGCTGGCCACGCCACATCATCGACGTCAAAACCGCCATCGCCTGGGCACGAGCCAACGTCGACAAGTTCGGCGGTGACCGCGATTTCGTGGCGATAGCGGGATGTTCGGCCGGCGGCCACTTGTGCGCGCTGGCCGGGCTCACGCCCGACGATCCGCAGTTTCAGGCCAAGCTGCCCGAGGGCGCGAACACCTCCGTGGACGCGGTCGTCGGGATCTACGGCCGCTACGACTGGGAGGACCGCTCGACGCCGGAGCGCGAACGGTTCGTCGAGTTCCTGGAGCGCATCGTGGTGAAGAAGTCGATCGCGCGGCGCCCCGACATCTTTCACGACGCATCGCCGATCGCGCGTGTGCACCGCAACGCGCCGCCCTTCCTGGTCATTCACGGCAGCAAAGACTCGGTGATACCCGTCGAACAGGCACGCAGCTTCGTCGAGCGGCTCCGGGCGGTGTCGCATTCGATGGTCGGCTACCTCGAATTCCCCGGCGCCGGCCACGGGTATGACCTCGTCGACGGCGAGCGAGCCGGCGCCGCCGCGCACGTCACCTCGTTGTTCCTCAACCAGATCTACCGCACCAAGACACGCGTCGGGGCTAAAGAGGTCATCTGAACGTCGCCGCTGAGTATGGTCCCTCTATGGGCAAGGGGCAGCGGTGAAGAGGCTTAGCGGGTGGGACGCCGTACTCCTGTACAGCGAAACGCCGAACGTCCACATGCACACCATCAAAGCGGCCGTGATCGAGCTGGACGCCGACCGCCGCTCGCTGAACGTCGACACGTTTCGTGAAGTCATCGCCGGGCGGCTGAACAAGCTCGATCCGTTCTGCTACCAGCTCGTCGAGGTGCCGCTGCACTTACACCACCCGATGTGGCGAGAGAACTGCGACCTGGACCTGGACTATCACATCCGCCCCTGGCGGGTGTCGCCGCCAGGGGGCCGGCGCGAACTGGACGAGGCCATCGGGCAGATCGCCAGCACGCAACTCGACCGCAGCCGTCCGCTGTGGGAGATGTACTTCGTGGAGGGTTTGGCCAACAACCGGATCGCGGTCGTCGGCAAAATCCATCACGCGCTGGCCGACGGCGTCGCGTCCGCGAACCTGTTGGCCCGGGGCATGGACCTGCAGCCCGGCCCGGAGGGCGGTCCGTACGTGTGCGACCCGGCGCCCACCACGCGGCAGCTGATGGCATCGGCATTCGCCGACCACATGCGCCATGTCGGAGCGCTGCCCCACACCTTCCGCTACACCGCCCAGGGCCTGGGCCGGGTGCGCCGCAGCTCCCGCAAACTCTCCCCGGAACTGACGCGGCCGTTCGAGCCGCCGCCGACCTTCATGAACCACAAGATCACCCCGGAACGGCGGTTCGCGACCGCCACCCTGGCCCTGGCCGACGTCAAGGAGACCGGCAAGCGGCTCGGGGCGACGATCAACGACATGGTGCTGGCCATGGCGACCGGCGCCCTGCGCACCTTGTTGTTGCGATACGACGGCAAGGCCGAACCGCTGCTCGCGTCGGTGCCGATGAGTTTCGACTTCTCGCCCGAACGGATCTCGGGCAATCGCTTCACCGGCGTACTGGTGGGCCTGCCGACGAACTCCGACGATCCGCTGGAGCGGGTGCGGTGCTGCCACGAAAACGCCATCGCCGCAAAGGAAAGCAACCAGCTGATGGGGCCGGAGCTGGTCAGCAGGTGGGCGGCCTACATGCCCCCGGCGCCCACCCAGGCCTTCTTCCGCTGGGCCTCCGGTCGCGACGGACACAACAAGATCCTCAACCTGAACATCTCCAACGTGCCCGGCCCCCGGGAACGCGGCCGGGTGGGCGGTGCGCTGGTCACCGAGATCTATTCGGTGGGCCCATTGACCGCCGGCAGCGGCCTCAACATCACCGTGTGGAGTTACGTCGATCAGCTCAACATCTCAGTGCTCTCGGACGGCTCCACGCTCGAGGACCCGCACGAGGTTTCCGACGCCATGGTCGCCGACTTCATCGAGATACGCAGGGCCGCAGGGCTTTCCGAGAACCTAACGGTCATCGAAGCGGCAATGGCCCCGGCGTGATCGACACGGATTCCTGGCCGACTCGGCGTTGGCGGTAAGCCGAATCTCTTTGGGCTGTTAACGCCATTTCCGCCGACCGTTACCATCGGTCCGACAGCAGCTATCCCAGAGCCACCGATCCGTGTAAGGAGCCGCGGCACCGTGAGCAGTGGAAATCAAGAGGCCGGCACCGAAGAACCCGAAGTTCTGGTCGAACAACGGGATCGAATCCTCATCATCACGATCAACCGGCCCAAGGCCAAGAATGCGGTCAACTCCGCGGTGGCCAATGGCCTGGCCGCGGCCGTGGATCGGCTCGACAACGAGACCGGCCTCTCGGTGGGCATCCTGACCGGCGCGGGCGGTTCGTTCTGCGCCGGCATGGACCTCAAGGCCTTCGCCCGCGGCGAGCTTCCCATCGTCGAGGGCCGGGGTATGGGCTTCACCGAGCGGCCCCCGGTCAAGCCGCTGATCGCCGCGGTGGAGGGCTACGCGCTGGCCGGCGGCACCGAGCTGGCCTTAGCCACCGACCTGATCGTGGCCTCGAAGGACGCCGCGTTCGGCATTCCTGAAGTCAAGCGTGGGCTGGTCGCCGGTGGCGGCGGGCTGCTGCGGCTGCCGCAGCGCATCCCGTCCGCGATCGCCATGGAACTGGCGCTGACCGGCGAGAACCTGAGCGCCGAGCGCGCGCATGCGCTGGGCATGGTGAACGTGCTGGCCGAGCCGGGCGCCGCGCTGGACGCCGCGATCGAGCTGGCCGAAAAGATCGCGGCGAACGGGCCGCTCGCGGTGGCGGCCACCAAGCGGATCATCGTCGAGTCCCGGGGCTGGAGCCCCGACGAGATGTTCGCCGAGCAGAACAAGCTGCTGACTCCGGTGTTCTCCTCCAACGACGCCAAGGAGGGTGCCATCGCGTTCGCCGAGAAGCGCCCACCCAAGTGGACGGGCACCTAATCGGTCAGATAGCGCTGCAGCGTCGGCCCCAGCCAGCCGACGAGGTCCTCGACGGTGGTCGACGCGAGTGGCTCTATCTTCAGCTGGTAGCGCGCGAAAGCGAGCCCGGCCAGATGGCTTGCCACCAGCTCGACCCGTAGCTCGGCATCGGCCACCCCGAATTC
Organism: Mycobacterium sp. NGS11; assembly: GCF_059813315.1. Taxonomy (NCBI): domain Bacteria; kingdom Bacillati; phylum Actinomycetota; class Actinomycetes; order Mycobacteriales; family Mycobacteriaceae; genus Mycobacterium; species Mycobacterium sp. NGS11. Next base: position 123,593 of record NZ_JCALEJ010000007.1, on the reverse strand, counting down.
TTTCGCGACCCGCGTGGCGATTGGGCCGGCGAGACTGTCGTGCAACACTTTTCGCGCCTCGGGGTGCATCGCCGCCGAGCGCCACAGCGTCAGGAACGGTTCGAAGACGGCGCCTTCCTCCCAGTGCTCGAGGAAGCGCCGCGCCAGCCTTTCGCCGATCCGTTGGGTGCCCTCGTCGAGCAGCGTGGCCAGCTGGTGCAACGGATGCTCGGGACCGGTCAGCGTGGACGCGGTGAACAGGCCTTCCTTATTGCCGAAAAAGTAGTAGACCATCGCGACGTCCACACCGGCGTCGGCCGCGATCGCGCGGACGGTGGCCCGGTCGTACCCGTCGCGCATGAAGCGTTCGCGCGCCGCGTCGATGATGCGCTGGCGGTTCAGTTGACCGGTGCGCCACCGGCCGGGACGCCGCGCTCCTGGCATGCGCGCCAGGATACTTCAACAAGCGTTGGCAAATCTCGCCGTGCGGCGTACGTTAGTTGTTGAACGGAGGTTGAAGTTTCGACACGGAGGAGGTCTTCCATGGAGACGAGCACACGACGACGCCTTTGGTGGCGACACCTGATGTCCGTCCTGCTGTTCCCGGTGACGGTGACGCTCGTGGTGCCGGCCCTGATCGTCTTTCCGGCAGGCGTGCGCGCGCCGCACCTGGATGCCGCGCTGACGGCCGGACTGATCACTGTCGGCTTTCTACTGATCGCCGCCGGCGTGGCTCTGATGATCTGGACAAACGTGCTGTTCGACCGAGTGGGCGAGGGGACGCTTGGGCTGGGAGATGTGATGGGAGAGCCGCTGCATCTGGTCGTGCGGGGCCCCTACCGGCATGTGCGGAACCCGATGATCACCGGTGTGCTGTGCATCCTGCTCGGCGAGGCGGCCGTCACCGCGTCGGGCTCGCTATTGCTCTGGTTCGCAATCTTTTTCACGTTCCAGGCGATCGCCATTCGGTTCTGGGAGGAGCCCCATCTGACCGAGCGCTATGGCGGTGAATACGTCGACTATCGGGCCAACGTGCCACGCTGGATCCCGCGGGTCTCGGCCTGGGATCCGCCCGTAAGTCGCTGAGGCGGTGGCGAAGCGCCCCGGCACTGATCGAATTTTGGTTTCCTGTCCGTTCGCTGTTGACGAGGGCTCAAACGGCCGTGCCGTCAGAGCCGACGGACCCGCCGTGACCAGGGCGCCTGTCACGCGGCAAGCTCGGCATCGGGGGACAACCCGGCTGAGTTACACTGCAGGCGAGATTTGTAAAGGGCCGGGAATCCAGAAAGATCGAGGATGAGCATTTCGTTGCTGCTGGAGATGGCCGCATCGGGCAACGCCGAACGCACGGCGGTGGTATCCGGAGACCTGCGGCTGACAACACAACAGCTCAGCGAGCTCGCCGACGGCGGCGCGGGGGTGATCGCCGGGTCGAATGCCAAGCATGTCGCGTACGTTGGCACCGGCGGCGCGATGCTGCCGGTGCTGATCTTCGCCGCGGCGCGCGCCGGGGTGACCTTCACCCCGATCAATTACCGGCTTTCCGCCGAGGGGATCCAGGCGCTGATCGAGCGGCTGCCCGACCCGTTGGTGATCGTCGACAGTCGCTACCGCGACGCCGTCGGCGACGTGTCGGACCGGATGATGGTGTCCGACGATTTCCTGGCGGCCGCGCGCACCGCCGAACCGGCCACTGAAGGCCTCGCGTTCCCCGATCCGGACTCCGTCGCGATCGTGCTGTTCACCTCGGGCACCACGTCGCAGCCCAAGGCCGTCGAACTCTCGCACAACAACCTGACCAGTTACGTCACCGGCACGGTGGAATTCGGGGCGGCCTCCGAGACCGACGCCGCCCTGATCTGCGTGCCGCCGTATCACATCGCCGGGATCAGCGCCGCGCTGTCGAATCTCTATGCCGGCCGCAAGATGGTGTACCTGCCGAATTTCGATGCGCGGGAATGGGTTCGGCTGATCAACGCCGAGAAGGTGACCACCGCGACGGTGGTGCCGACCATGCTGGACCGCATCGTCACCGTGCTGGAGAACGGCGACGGGACGGCCATCGAACTGCCGTCGTTGCGCAACCTGGCCTACGGCGGCTCCAAGGTCGGGCTGCCGCTGGTCCGCCGTGCACTCGAGCTGCTGCCCGACGTGGGCTTCGTCAACGCGTACGGCCTGACCGAGACCAGCTCGACGATCGCGGTGTTGACGCCCGACGACCATCGCGCGGCGCAGGCGGCGGATACGCCCGATGTCGCCCGCCGGCTGGGATCGGTGGGCCAAGCCGTCGCCGGCATCGAGCTGCAGATCCGCGACGAGGCCGGCCATGTGCTGCCGCCGGGTGCGACGGGCGAGCTGTTTGTGCGGGGCGAGCAGGTGTCGGGCCGCTACACCGGGATCGGTTCGGTGCTCGACGAAAACGGCTGGTTTCCCACCAAGGACATCGCCATGCTCGACGACGAGGGCTACCTGTTCATCGGCGGGCGCAGCGACGACACCATCATCCGCGGCGGCGAGAACATCGCGCCCGCCGAGCTGGAAGAGGTCCTGGTCGAGCACCCCCACGTGCGTGACGTCGCCGTGGTTGGTGTCGAGGACCCGCAGTGGGGGCAGGCGATCGTCGCGGTGGTGGTGCCCGCCGCGGGCGTGGAGCCCGACCCCGAAGAATTGCGCGACTTCGTCCGCAAGAGTTTGCGCGGATCGCGCACTCCCGACGAGGTAGTGTTTCGCGACGAGCTGCCCACCACCGCCACCGGCAAGGTCTTGCGGCGGGAGATCATCCAGACCCTGACCGGATTGCGCGCCGCGCCGGCCCAGCAGTAAGCGATCAAGGACGGAAATCAATGATCAAGAACGGAACTCGTCTCGCCAGCCAGGTCTGTGACACCCAGGTGATCGTCGTCAGAAGTTCCGACAGCCTGGACGATCTGCGGTGTGGGGGTGCGCCGATGGTGCCGGTCGGTGGTGAGCGGTCGGGCGAACTGGACCCGGCGTTCGCCGGCGGCACGGTGATGGGCAAGCGCTACGTCGACGAAACCGGTGCCGAGGTACTGGTGACCAAGCCGGGTGCGGGAAGCCTGAGCATCGGGCAAACCGCCCTGCAGCTCAAAGAGGTCAAGCCGTTACCGGCCAGCGACTGAGCCGCCCTGCTTTCCGGAAATCTTGTTCCGGGCAACGAATTCCTTTGCCTTGATCAGGAATTCGAGCTGCTCACCCACCTGGTGTAGCGGGCCCGCATTGCGCGTGGAGCGGGAGAGCACGATGGCGCCCTCCAGCGCGGCGATCGACATGACGGCCAGCGACGCGGCATCGGCCTGGTCGAAGCCGTCGTTGACGAATGCCCGGGTGAGCGCGGTGCACCAGCGGCCCAGGATCGCGCCGGCCTCGGTGGAGAGCTTCGGGCCGTCGCCGTCCGAACAGCCGATCGCCGCCGCCACGACCGGGCAGCCGGCGGTGAATCCGCCCTCGGTGAGCAGCCGCTCCCAGAACCCGACGAATTCCTGCAACAACACCCGGGCGCCCCGGCCGGCGGCCTCGTCGATGATGGCCGTGATCGAGTCACCGGAGTACCGCAGTGCCTCGGTCAGGATCTGGTTGCGCCCGTCGGGAAAGTGGTAGTAAACCGAACCGCGTGGGGCGCCGCTGCGGGCGAGCACGGCGTCGATGGTGACGCCCGCGGCTCCTCGTTCGCGCATCACCTCGGCGGCGCTGGCCAACATTTTCGTCCGGGTGCCCCCACGTTTCGCCGGGGCTTGGTCCGGCGCGGCCTTCCCGATAGTCGGCGTTCGAGTACCTTCCATGGCCCGACTCATGCAGCGTGCGAGTGCCGCAACGCCGGCCAGTGCATTTGGCGTGGGGTGAAGCGAAATGTGCGGCGCCGCAAGTCCGGCATCTCGCGGGTGAATTGGTAGCCGGCGACGTTGAGCTCGATGATCCACATGATGTTCTCCCGGCCTGTGTAGGGCCCTAGATTATGCTATGAACCATATAAGACATTTGTAAATTAATCTATTTCTCAGGCGCGGTGTGACGTAAGTCGCAGAATCTTCTGCCTGGTGGACGAGGCCGCCGCTTACGTGCACTTAAACAAGTCCGAGATTATGTCTTATTGCATAATTCATAGATTTCCGCTTCACTGGGCGGATGGTCAGCAGCCCCGAGCCCCCGCCCCTGCCGGAACTGGACACCGTGGCGCTGCGGCGCGACGGCCATGTCCTACTCATCGGGCTGAACCGACCGCACAAACGCAACGCGTTCGACCGGGCGATGCTCGCCGACCTTTCCCGCGCCTACGGCGTGCTGGAGTCCGATCCCTCGGTGCGGGCCGGCGTGCTGTTCGCGCAGGGCGACCACTTCACCGCAGGTCTGGATCTGGTCGACGTCGGCCCGGGGATCGCGAGCGGGGAGCTGTCCTTTCCGGACGATGGCCGCGATCCCTGGCGCCTCGACGGCACCTGGACCACGCCACTGGTCGCCGTGGCGCACGGCTGGTGCATGACGCTGGGCATCGAGTTGTTGCTGGCCGCAGACATCCGCATCGCGGCGACCGGCACCCGGTTCACACAGCTGGAGGTGCAGCGCGGGATCTATCCGTTCGGCGGTGCGACGATCCGCCTGCCCCCAACCGCCGGGTGGGGCAACGCGATGCGCTGGCTGCTCACCGGCGAGGAGTTCGACGCCGCCGAGGCGCACCGCATCGGACTGGTCCAGGAGGTGGCCGACGACGCCGCGGCGGGCCTGGCCCGGGCTCGCGACATCGCGCACACCATCGCCGATCGCGCCGCGCCGCTGGGTGTGCGGGCGACGCTGGAGTCGGCCCATCTGGCGCGCGATCGCGGGGAAGCTGCGGCGATCGAACGGCTACGCCCGGCCGTCATCGAACTCTTCGCCAGCCAGGACGCCGCCGAGGGAGTGCAGTCGTTCGTCGAACGTCGCGACGCCCAGTTCTACGGCCGCTGACCGGGCTCGAGCGTCACGCGAGCGTGGTGCGGGACGCCGCGCGTCACCCTGGCGTGACACTGCGCGTCAAGCCCTAGCTTTCGACGGTGTAGCCCATCGGCATCAGCACGCTCTTCTGTTGCGTGAAGTGCTCGACGCCCTCGGGCCCGTTCTCGCGGCCGATGCCGGAGTTCTTGTAACCGCCGAACGGGCAGCACGGGTCGAACGCATACCAGTTGATGGCGTAGGTCCCGGTGCGGATCTTCTCCGAGATCTCGATGCCCTTGGGAATGTCGGTGGTCCACACGCTGCCGGCCAAGCCATACGCCGAGTCGTTGGCGATCTTGATCGCGTCCTCCTCGGTGTCGAACGGGATGATGCTCAGCACCGGCCCGAAGATCTCCTCCTGGGCGATCGTCATCTTGTTGTCGACGTCGGCGAAGACGGTGGGCTGCACGAAGAAGCCGCTGTCCAGGCCCTCGGGACGGCCACCGCCGCACACCAGCCGGGCGCCCTCCTCGATGCCCTTGGCGATGTAACCCTCGACGCGGGCGCGCTGCTTCTCCGAGATCAGCGACCCGATCTGGGCGGCCGGGTCCGACGGCGGCCCAACCGGTAGCGCCTGCACGAATTGACTGACCGCATCCACGATTTCGTCGTAGCGCGAGCGGGGCGCCAGGATGCGGGTCTGGCCCACGCAGGCCTGCCCGGTGTTCATGATGCCGGAGAACACCAGCATCGGGACCGCCGACGCCAGGTCGACGTCCTCGAGGACGATCGCGGCCGACTTACCGCCGAGCTCGAGCGTGCACGGCTTGAGCATTTCCGCGGCGCGCCGGCCGATCTCCTTGCCGACGCCGGAGCTGCCGGTGAACGTGAACAGGTCGACGTCTGGGTTGGAGGTCAGCGCCTGGCCGGTCTCGATGCCGCCGGGCACCACCGACAGCACGCCTTCGGGCAGGCCGGCCTCGACGAAGATGTCCGCCAAAGCATTTGTGGTCAAAGGTGTTTCGGCGGCCGGCTTGAGCACTACGGTGCAGCCGGCCAGCAACGCGGGGCCCAGCTTGTTGACCGCCAGGAACAGCGGCACGTTCCAGGCCACGATCGCGCCGACCACGCCGATCGGCTCGCGGTGCACGATGGTCTGTCCGTAGGAGCCGTTGCGGATCTCGCGCCACTTGACCTGGTCGACGGCCGGGCCGGCGAAGAAGTTCATCGCGCCCATCGAGCCCATCCAGTGCATCGTCTCGATGGTGGTCGGCGGCTGGCCGGTCTCGCCGGCGAGCAGCGCGCTCAGCAGCTCCTTGCGCTCCTCCATCAGCTTGGCGGCGTTGGCGATGACGGCCGCGCGTTCCTTCGGCGGCGTCGTGGGCCAGGGGCCGTTGTCGAAAGCGGCGCGGGCCGCGGCGACCGCCGCGTCGACGTCGGCCGCTGCCGCCAGGGGCGCCTTGCCGAAGTACTCACCGGTGGCCGGACAGCGCACCTCGATCACCTTGGAGGTCGACGGCTCCGTCCACTTGCCGCCGATGAAAAGCTTGTCGTATTCGGTCTTGATGTCGGTCATGTTCCGCCGCTCCTCCTCATTGCTCCGCGCTGCATCGTCGCCGCGGGCATGCGCGCCACCCTACCCAAGCCAGAGCAAAACGAGAACACGTTTCACTATTGGGGTTGCAGGACCAGCACCAGATTGCTCACCAGGAACTCGCGCAGCACCGGCACACCCGTCAGCCACCATGCCCATCGTGGGTGGTAGCGGGGAAATGCGGCTACCAGGGCCCCGGTGTTCTCGGCCCAGCTCAGCCCCTCCGCCACCGACACCCCAAACAACGACGACCCGTAGTCGTTTTTGGGTCGGTGGCCGTGTTTGCGGGCGTAGCGCGCGGCGGCGCGGGCGCCGCCGAGGTAATGGGCCAGGCCCGTCTCGTGACCGCCGAACGGCCCCAGCCAGACGGTGTAGGACAGCACGGCCAGCCCGCCCGGCCTGGTCACCCGCAGCATCTCGGCGCCGAGCTGCCAGGGCCGCGGCACGTGCTCGGCGACGTTGGAGGACAAGCAGATGTCCACGGAGTCCTCGGCGAAGGGCAGCGCCATTCCCGAGGCCCGCACGAAGGTCCCCGTCCGGGCGGCGACGGCGGGCCCGGCCGCATGCATCTCGCTGGGGTCGGGTTCGACCCCGACATAGCGCAGGCCGGCATCGGTGAAGGCCGCCGCGAAGTAACCCGGGCCGCCGCCGACGTCGAGCAGCGTGCGGCCGCAAAGCGGCTCGCCGTGGGCGGCCCGCCACAGGTCGCTCACCATGGCCGCCGTGTCGGCCGCCAGGGCGCCGTAGAAGCGGGCCGGATCCGGCTGCTCGTAGCGAAACTCCGACAGCAGCCGCATGGAGCGGGCCAGCGTCGCCCGGCGCGCGAAGATGTCGGTGGCCGCCACCGGCCACACCCTACGGATGTGTGGCGCTGCCCGATGCACATCCTCGCCGGTTAGGCTGACGACCGATGTCTTCCTTGCGCTCCGTGCTGCTGCTGTGCTGGCGCGATACCGGGCACCCCCAGGGCGGCGGCAGCGAAGCGTATTTGCAGCGCATCGGCGCGCAGCTGGCCGCATCGGGAATCGCCGTCACGCTGCGCACCGCCCGCTACCCCGGGGCGCCGCGCCGGGAGGTCGTCGACGGCGTGCGAATCAACCGGGCCGGCGGCCGCTACTCGGTGTACGTCTGGGCCCTGCTGGCGATGGCCTCGGCGCGGCTGGGGCTCGGGCCGCTGCGCGCGGTGCGGCCCGACGTGGTCGTCGACACCCAGAACGGCCTGCCTTTCCTGGCCCGGCTGATCTATGGCCGCCGCACGGTGGTGTTGGTGCACCACTGCCATCGCGAACAGTGGCCGGTGGCCGGGCCCGTGCTCGGCCGGCTCGGCTGGTTCGTCGAGTCGACGCTGTCGCCGCGGGTGAACCGGCACAACCAGTACGTCACGGTGTCGCTGCCGTCCGCGCGCGACCTGGTGAGCCTGGGCGTCAACGGCGCGCAGATCGCGGTGGTGCGCAACGGTCTTGACCGCGCGCCCGCGCAGTCGCTGACGGGCCCGCGGTCGGCCGCGCCGCGGGTGGTGGTGCTGTCGCGGCTGGTGCCGCACAAGCAGATCGAGGACGCCCTGGAGGCCGTCGCGCGGCTGCTGCCGCGGATCCCGGGGCTGCACCTGGACATCGTCGGCGACGGCTGGTGGCGCGACCGGCTCGTCGAGCACGTGCGGCGGCTCGGCATCGGTTCGGCGGTGACGTTCCACGGGCATGTCGACGACGTGACCAAACACCATGTCCTGCAACGGGCGTGGGTGCACCTGTTGCCCTCCCGCAAGGAGGGCTGGGGTCTGGCCGTCGTGGAGGCGGCCCAGCACCGGGTGCCGACCATCGGCTACCGGTCCTCGGGCGGCCTGTCGGACTCGATCGTCGACGAGGTGACCGGGATCCTGGTGGACAGCCACGCCGAGCTGGTGGACCGGCTCGAAGAACTGATCGCCGATCCGGTGCTGCGCGACCAACTGGGCGCCAAGGCGCACACCCGCAGCGGTGAATTCTCCTGGACGCAGAGCGCGGACGCGATGTGCGGCGTACTGGAAGCCGTACGGGCCGGCCGCATGGTCGGCGGGCTAGTCACCGGGCGGGACTGAGCGGGTGCGGCGACGCCACGCGCCGATCATCGCGCCGGCGCCACCGCCGATCAGCATCGTCAGCCACGCGAGATGTGCGACCATCGTCGCCGTCCGCCGCCCGGCCGCCACCCCGGCGGTCTGACCGCCGATCCGGTAGAGCGCAATCTCGTGGTCGCGATAGGCGGGGGCCACCGCGTTCAGCGTGCGCGCGGCCGCCCCCATGTCGCCCGCGCTGTCGGATTCCACCACCAGCCAGGCCACGCCCGCAGCGGCCAGCGCCGCCGGATCGGATCCGGACAGCAGGAGCTCCTGCACCGCCCGGGCGTGCGCTCCCTCCCCGGCAATGGTGGTCCCCGAGATCACCAAATCACCGGTGCTGAGCACGTCGGCACGCACCCAGCGGGGCAGCGGGTCCAACACCGGCGCCGGGCCCGACCAGGAGAACAGCCGCATGGTGCCGGCGGGCAGCACCGCGACCGCCCCCGGCTGGGCATCGATCACCGCGGCGACGGCGGTCCAGCCGCGCGGATAGCACACCGGCGCCACCTTGCCGAACACACCCCAGGCCAGGTCGGGCAGGGCCAATAACAGCGTCAGGCAGCAGACCAGCGCCGGGGCGGCGCTCGAGGAAAGCCGTAGCCACCGGCGCAGCGTCACCACCGCACCGGCACCCGCCAGGGCGTAGCCGGGCACCGCCAGCGCTACCCACTTCTGGCCGTCACGCAGCAACCCGAAACCGGGCACGGCGTCGACCACCGCGCTCAGCAGCGCCACGCCCGGGCCAGTCGCCAGCGCCGCCGGCACGAGCACGGACACCGCCGCCAGCACCAGCAGCGGCACCACCGCCGGGCGCCGGATGATCGTCGGTAGGCCCGCCGCCACCACCCCCAGCAGCACCACGGCCGAGAACACCGCGAAAAGCGTTGTGCGCGAACCTGGTACTGCGTCGCCGTTCCAGATGCCGCCGAGACTGGCCAGGCTGGCCAGGGTGCCCAGCCCGGGCTCGGCGCGCGGCGCGAACGCCTCGACCCCGAGCCGGTTCGCCGCCGTGTGGGCGGTCAGCGACGATCCCGCCACCGACGCCGTCAGCCAAGGCAGCGCCGCCACCAGCGCGGCACCCGACGCCGCCGCGGCGCACCACCGGCGCGACCGGCCGGTACCGGGCGCCGCCGCGCAAACCAGCGCCACCGTCGCGGCCAGCAGTAGCCCGGTCGGGGTCAGCCCGGCCAGCGCGACCCAGAAGGCCAGCCCGCAGAACACAGACCGGTTCGCCGCCGTCGTCCGCAGCGCCAGGACTGCCGACGCCACCCAGGGCAGACAGCCGTAACCGACCAACAGGCTCCAGTGCCCCTGCAGAAGCCGTTCGGCGACATAGGGATTCCAGATCGCCACGGTGGTGCCGACGAACTGGCCGGAAGCGCCCGCGCACGGCAGCGCAACCGCGATCAGCCGGGCCGCCCCCCACCCCGCCAACCACAGCCCGAGAATCAGCAGGGCCTTGACGACGATGCCGCCGTCGACCAGATGGGAGGCCAGCGCCACCGCGAAGTCCTGGGGTGTGGCGCGCGGCGCCGCCGTCAGCCCCAGCGCGGTGTCGGAGAGATACGACCGCGGCGTCGACACCGCGTCGCGCAACAGCAGGTAACCGGGCGCCAGGACCGGCCCAACCACCAGCAGCGCCAAGACCAGTGCGTACCCGGGCCGGGTCCAGCGCACGGTCAACGCATCCGAGCCGGGCTATTCCCGGTCGTGCGGGCCGGGCGGATGCGGCTCGGCCGGTCCCGCCTCGGTGGGCGCGTCCGGCCCGGCCTTCCCGGGTAAGACAGGTGGTTCGGAGCCGGGCGGACCGGACTCTTCACGCGCCTCGGGACGCTGGGTGGGCAGCTTCTCGGTCTCGGCTTCGGCGCCCGGCACCCGTTCCTCGAGGCCGCTGCGGCCGAAGAAGTCCTGGTCGCCCCGGTCGAGACCGGGATCGGTCAGCGCGCTCTCGCTGCGCAGGCTGAACGAGGCGAGCAGCCCGCCGCCGATCAGTGCGATCAAACCGACCGCGGTGAACGTGATCGGCAGCACCCGCGACCACAGCGCCAGCCGGTCGCGCTCGTCGCGGGCCGCGTTGACCTGGGATTCGACGGTGTCTTCGTTCGAGGTGACCTTGTAGTCGGCGAGGGTGAGCTCCGGCTTGAGCGGGTCGCGGGCGAAATAGTGGTCGGCGTGCTCGGTCTGCTTGACGATGGTGCCCGACACCGGGTCCACCCAGAATGTGCGCTGCGCCGCGTAGTAGCGGGTCATGGTGATCTGCTCGTTCGGATCGCCGCCCTGGACGCCCCACATCGACGCCGAGGTGGTCTGTTTGGCGTCCTCGTTGCCGGCCAGCAGCGACGGGTACGCGACCGGAGCCACCAGCTTGCCGTCGGAGTTGTAACCGACGTTCTGGGTGAACTTGTACGTGGAAAGCCCGTTGACGTCTTCCTGGGCTTCATAGTTGACGTCGAACGCCTTCTGCGCGATCGGATCGAAGTAGGGGTAGGTCTTCTTCTCGGTGTTGAACGGGAACCGGTAGGACAGCCCGTCGTGTCGCAGCGGCATCGCAGTGGGCGGGTTCTCGTCGTTGACGGCGCGCGGCTTCTGGACCGAGCCGCCGGCATGGGTGTCGTCCGAAACGGCCAACGCGGTCTTGCGATTGAGCGTGACGGTGTCGACGATCGCCAGCAGCAGCCCGCTGTCCTTCTGTTTGTCGGTTCGCCGCAACGAGCTGCCGACCTGCAGCGTGACCACGTCGGCGTTGGCGGGGGACTCGACGCTGATCTGCCGCTGGGAGACGAGCGGCACGTTCTGGTTGACGACGACGTGGTCGGTCGACAGCGACGAGGAGTCCAGTGCCGTCCCGGTGCCGTCCCCGACCAGCGTGGCATCGATGTCCAGGGGAACCTTGGTGATCCGGCTGGTGGTGTACGTCGTCAACAGCAGCGCGGCGATCAGCAGGGCAGCTCCGAGGCCGATGATCCCGCATGCGGCGAACCGCAACATGACTGCTCGGTTCACGTCGCTGTGCCCTCCTCGATTCCTTGCTTCATCAGCCGCGACCCGACCCGAGCAGCAGCCCGGGGCAAACTCGTTTGACCCTAACAGCAGAAAGTAAGGCGGCGGCTTACCAACCTGTTGAGGTCCCCCCGGTGTACCCATTCGGCGTGCATGGCACCACAGGCACACTGTGGTGGTGAGCGATGACCAGCGGGTGGGCGGGGTGCGCAGCTTCCTGCCGGCCGTGGAAGGCATGCGCGCCTGCGCGGCCATGGGCGTCGTCGTCACGCACGTCGCGTTCCAGACCGGGCACTCCAGCGGCGCCACCGGCAGGCTGTTCGGCCGCTTCGATCTCGCCGTGGCGGTGTTCTTCGCGTTGTCTGGTTTTCTGCTGTGGCGCGGACATGCCGCGGCGGCAAGGGATCTGGGTCCCCGCCCGGCCACTGGCCACTATCTGCGGTCCAGGGTGGTCCGCATCATGCCCGCCTATGTGGTCGCCGTCGTCGTGATCCTGACCCTGTTGCCCGACGCCGATCACGCCAGCCTGACGGTGTGGTTGGCCAACCTCACGCTCACCCAGATTTACGTGCCGCTGACGCTGACTGGCGGCCTGACCCAGATGTGGAGCCTGTCGGTGGAGGTCAGCTTCTACCTGGCGTTGCCGATTCTGGCCCTGCTGGCCCGCAGGCTGCCGGTGCGGGCCCGGGTGCCGGCGATCGCCGCGCTGGGGGCCCTCAGCTGGGCGTGGGGCTGGGCGCCCATTCATACCGGGTCCGGCACGAATCCGCTCAACTGGCCGCCGGCGTTCTTCTCCTGGTTCGCCGCCGGCATGCTGCTGGCCGAGTGGGTGAACAGTGGGGTCGGGGTGCCGCATCGCATCGCGCGCCGGCGCCTGGTGATGGCCGCCGTCGCGGTCATCGCGTACCTGATCGCGGCGTCACCTCTGGCCGGTCCCGAGGGTCTGGTGCCTGGCACCCCCGGCCAGTTCGCGGTGAAGACCGCGATGGGCTCTGTGGTGGCCTTCGCGCTCGTCGCCCCGCTGGTGCTCGATCGGGTGGACACGCCGCATCGCGTCCTGGGGACCACCGCCATGGTGACCCTGGGGCGGTGGTCCTACGGGCTGTTCGTGTGGCACCTGGCGGCGCTGGCCATGGTGTTCCCGGTGCTCGGGACGTTCCCGTTCACCGGCCGCATGCCCACGGTGCTGGTGCTGACGCTGATCTTCGGATTCGCGATCGCCGCGGTGAGCTACGCGCTGGTCGAGTCGCCGTGCCGAGAAGCGTTGCGCCGCTGGGAGAAACGCGACAGGCCGGACGAAAAGGCCCAAGCCGTCGACGCCGAGGCGGACGCGATCGCGCCCTAGCTCGCCTCCGCGGCCGCCAGGCGCTCCAGGATCTCGGCGCGCACCGCCGAGCGGCGGGCCTTGCCGGCGTCGTCGCGCAGCGGGGTGTCGACGAACTCGACGGTGTGCGGCACCTTGTGCCCCGCGACTTGTTCACGCAGAAACTCTTGCACCCCAACGGAATCCAGCTCCGAACCGTCGATCGGATGCACAAGCGCGTATGGCACCTGGCCGAGATCCTCGTGCGGGACACCGACGACCAGGCAGGACAACACATCCGGGTGCGCCGACAGCGCGTTCTCGATTTCGGCGGGGTAGACGTTGCGGCCGCCGACGGTGAACATGTCGACGCGGCGGTCCGAGAGAAACAGGAAGCCGTCGGCGTCGAAATAGCCGAGATCGCCCAGCGAGTCCCAGCCGTCGCGGGTCTTCGCCGTGGCGCCGACGTAGCGGTAGGTGGGCGCGCTGCCCGGGCCGGGCCGCATGTAGATCTCGCCGACCACGCCGGGCGGGCAGGGGTTGCCGTCGTCGTCGAGCACCTTCATCTCGCCGGCGACCACAACGCCGACCGAACCGCGGTGCGCCAGCCACTGGTCCCCGGAGATGAACGTCAGCGCCTGTAATTCGGTGCCGCCGTACAGCTCCCATACTTTCTCCGCGCCCAGCAGGTCGATCCACGCCTGCTTGATGGCCGGCGGGCAGGGCGCGCCAAGGTGCCAGAACCGCCGGATCGAGGACAGGTCGTAGGCATCCGGGTCGGCCTGGTAGACCGGTAGCGTCCGCTGCATGATCGTGGGCACCGTCGTCAGGAACGTCACGCGATGGTCGGCGATCAGCCGCAGAAACCGCTCCGGTTCGAACCGGCTCATCAGCACCAGGTGATGGCGCATCAGCAACGCGATCGTCGCGGTGGTGAAGCCGGTGTTGTGCGACAGCGGCACCGGCACCAGCGTGGTGTCGCCCTCCTGGGCGCCCAGCGGATAGCCGATCGCCGACGGTATCCGGCTGTCGCCGCCGGACTCGATCAGCTTGGGCCGCCCGGTGCTGCCGCCGGATCCCATCGCTTTCCACACCGGCGAAACCGCCTCCGGCAGCGGGGCGTCGGACAGCGCCGGATCGGGCGTGAAATCCATTGGCACGCTGGGTATCTGGCGATGCTCGCGCCCGACCAGCAAGGCCGGCGGTCGCAACTCGAGCAAGCCCGCCAGCTCCGCGTCGGGCAACCGCGCCGATAGCGGCTGCGGCACCGCGCCCAGCTTCCAGCACGCCACCGCGGCCTGGATCCACTCGATTGAGTTGGGCAGCACCATCGTCACGTAATCGCCGACACCGACACCGCGCTCGGCGTAGGCGCGGGCCAACCAATTCGTCGAGCGGTCGAGTTGGGCGCGGGTCAGGGTCACCCCGTCGCAGGTGACCGCCGGCTCGTCGGGCGCGAGTTCGGCCAGCGCCGAAATCTGCGTACCGATCGGCGGGATCGGCTCACTCATACGCGCCCTGTCGCTCGAAGATGCGGCGCGGGTTCTCCACCAACATGGTGTGCAACTGCTCGTCGGTGACGCCGCGTTCCTTGAGCGCCGGGATGACGTCGTTGTGAATGTGCAGGTAGTGCCAGTTCGGGGCCATCTGCGGCACCAGCTCCTCGGGGAGCGCGTCGAAGTAGCAGTTGGCGTCGTGCGAGAGCACCATCCTGTCGGCATGCCCGCGCTCGCACATCTCCGCCACGATCCGGACCCGCTCCTCGAATGGTGAGATCACGTCGAGGCCGAACCGGTCCATGCCCAGATACGATCCGGCCGCGATGAGCTCTTCGAGATAGCCGATGTCGGTGCTGTCGCCGGAATGCCCGATGACCACCCGGGTCAGGTCGACGCCCTCTTCTTCGAAGATGCGCTGCTGCTCGAGGCCGCGCCGCAGGCCGGCGTGGGTGTGCGTGGAGATCGGCACCCCGGTGCGTTTGTGCGCCTGGGCGACGGCGCGCAGCACCCGCTCGACGCCGGGGGTGATGCCGGGCTCGTCGGTGGCGCACTTGAGGATTCCGGCCTTGATGCCGGTGTCGGCGATGCCCTGTTCGATGTCGCGCACGAACATCTCGGTCATGATCTCCGGGCCGCCCAGCAAACCCCCTGGACCCTCGTAGTGGAACCGGAAAGGCACGTCGTTGTACGTGTAAAGCCCCGTTGCCACAACGATATTCAGCTCGGTCCCGGCTGCCACGCGGGCGATGCGCGGGATGTAGCGGCCCAGGCCGATCACGGTGAGGTCGACGATGGTGTCCACGCCACGGGCCTTCAGCTCATTGAGCCGGTCGATGGCATCGGCGACACGCTGGTCTTCGTCACCCCACGCTTCCGGATAGTTCTCCGCGATCTCGGTGGTCATGATGAACACGTGCTCATGCATGAGGGTCACGCCTAATGCGGCGGTATCGATGGGCCCGCGAGCGGTATTGAGTTCTGACACGCCACTGATGCTAGGTCGGCCGGCACGTGACCAACAGAGCCGTTTTGCTTCAGGTGCCCCGAGGGCCGCCCTATTGCAGTACCGTCACCCTCGTCTTGGTCGAGAACCCGCTGGGAGTCACGTCATGTTGCTCAATCCGAATAACCTGCAACGCCGGTACCCAGACCGTCGCTCGGGGGAGATCATGGCCGCGACGGTCGACTTCTTCGAGTCGCGGGGCAAGGCCCGGTTGAAGTCCGACGATCACGAACGAGTGTGGTACTCGGAGTTTTTGGACCACATCGGCCGGGAGCGCATCTTCGCGTCATTGCTGACCCCGAGCGCCTACGGGGCCGACGACTGCCGCTGGGATACCTACCGGATCAGTGCGTTCGCCGAGATCGTCGGCTTCTACGGGCTGAACTACTGGTATCCCTTCCAGGTCACCGCGCTGGGCCTGGGCCCGATCTGGATGAGCGCCAACTCCGATGCCAAGCGCAAGGCGGCCGCGTTGCTCGAAGCCGGCGAGGTCTTCGCCTTCGGCCTGTCGGAACAGACGCACGGCGCGGACGTCTACCAGACCGACATGAATTTGACGCCTTCGCTGGATGGCGGCTGGACCGCCACCGGGGAGAAGTACTACATCGGCAACGCCAACGTGGCCCGGATGGTCTCGACCTTCGGCAAGTTCGACGGCACCGACGAGTACGTGTTCTTCGCCGCCGACTCCCAGCACGATCGCTACGACCTGATCAAGAACGTGGTGAACTCGCAGAACTTCGTGGCCAACTACGCGCTGCGCGACTACCCGGTCACCGAGGCCGACATCCTGCACCGCGGTCCCGAGGCCTTCCACGCCGCCCTCAACACCGTCAACGTCTGCAAGTACAACCTCGGCTGGGGCGCGGTCGGCATGTGCACCCACGCGATGTACGAGGCCGTCACCCACGCGTCCAACCGCATCCTCTACGGGACCGTCGTCACCGACTTCACCCACGTGCGCCGGCTGCTCACCGACGCCTACGCGCGGTTGGTCGCGATGCGGCTGGTCGCCACCCGAGCGTGCGACTACATGCGCAGCGCGTCGGCCGAGGACCGCCGCTACCTGCTGTACAGCCCGCTCACCAAGGCGAAGATCACCAGCGAAGGCGAACGCGTGATCACGGCGCTGTGGGATGTCATCGCCGCCAAGGGCGTGGAGAAGGACACCATCTTCGAGGCGATGACGCGTGAAATCGGGCTGCTGCCAAGGCTGGAGGGCACGGTCCACATCAACATCGGGCTGCTCGCCAAGTTCATGCCCAACTTCCTGTTCGCCCCCAACAGCGCGTTGCCGTTGCTCGGCCGCCGGGACGACGCGGCCGACGACGCCTTCCTGTTCGCGCAGGGGCCCACCGGCGGGCTTGGCAAAGTGCGCTTCCATGACTGGCGCGCGCCGTTCGACACCTTCGGGCATCTGCCCAACGTCGCGCTGCTGCGCTCGCAGATCGACGTGCTCGCCGACATGCTGGCCGGCGCGACCCCGGATGCCGCGCAGCAGAAGGACATCGACTTCGCCTTCGCCGTCGGTCAGTTGTTCGCGACGGTCCCCTACGCTCAGCTCATCCTGGAGGAGGCCGGGCTGTCGGGCGTCGACGAAGCGTTGATCGACGAGATCTTCGCCGTGCTGGTCCGCGACTTCAACGCTTTTGCCGTGGAGTTGTCCGACAAGCCCGCGACGACGGACGAACAAGCCCGCTTCGCGCTGCGGATGATCCGCCGGCCCGCCCACGACCCGGCGCGCTACGACCAGATTTGGAAGGATCACGTCCTTCCGCTGAATGGCGCGTACGCGATGCGGCCGTGAGCTGGCGCTCCCGCGGGCCGGGCGCCCTCGAGCGTGCAGTTAGTTTCACGCTGGGCCGCGAGCGTCAAGTTAGTTTCACGCTCAACAGTGGTCCTGGTCGGGCGACGTCAAGGCGAGAGGCGATGGCCCGCGCCCACCCTTGACTGTGAGCTCCATCACAGTAGGATGACCAGTGGTCATTAAGTTGAGGAGGGTCATTGCCAACGGTCACCTGGGCGCGCGTCGATCCCACCCGTCGCGCCGCGATCATCGAAGCCGCGGAGTCGGAGTTCGGGGCCCATGGGTTCTCCCGGGGCAGCCTGAACGTCATCGCACGCCGCGCCGGGGTCGCCAAGGGCAGCCTGTTTCAGTATTTCGCGGACAAGCGTGACCTGTATGCGTTCATCGCCGACATCGGCAGCCAGCGGGTGCGGGCCTACATGGAGGACCGCATTCGCGAACTCGACCCGAGCCGGCCCTTCTTCGACTTTCTCACCGATTGGCTCGACGCGTGGGTGGCCTACTTCGCGGACCATCCGCACGAACGCGCGCTGCACGCCGCGGCGACCCTGGAGGTCGACACCGAAGCCCGCGTCAGCGTGCAGAACGTCATCCACCGCCACTACCTGGAAGTGATGCGCCCGCTCGTCCGCGAGGCGCACATCCGCGGCGACCTGCGCGCGGATTCCGACACCGATGCGCTGTTGTCGTTGCTGCTGTTGATCTTTCCGCACCTGGCACTGGCGCCCTACATGCGCGGGCTGGATCCGGTTCTGGGGCTCGACGAGCCGACCCCGGAGCAGCCCGCACTGGCGGTGCGCCGGCTCGTGTCCGTGCTGACCGCCGCGTTCTCGGCCGCGCCGAAAACCCCGCCGGTCAGTTCAGCCCCTAAACGATCTGAGGAGGTCACATGAACAGAACCCGTATAGCCTCGATGGTCGAGGGCGGTCTGAACTGGGACAGCTTGCCGCTCAAGCTTTTTGCGGGCGGCAACGCGAAATTCTGGAATCCGGCCGACATCGACTTTTCCCGCGATCGCGAGGACTGGGAACGCCTGACCGAGGACGAACGCCACTACGCGACCCGGTTGTGCGCCGAGTTCATCGCCGGCGAGGAATCGGTGACCCAGGACATTCAGCCCTTCATGGCCGCGATGCGGGCCGAAGGCCGGCTCGGCGACGAGATGTATCTGACGCAGTTCGCCTTCGAGGAGGCCAAGCACGTCCAGGTGTTCCGCATGTGGCTGGACGCCGTCGGCATCACCGAGGATCTGCACGACTTCCTCGAAGACGTGCCGACCTACCGCACGATCTTCTACGAGGAGCTGCCGGACTGCCTGCACGCGCTGACGGTCGATCCGTCGCCGGCCGCCCAGGTGCGGGCGTCGGTGACCTACAACCACATGGTCGAAGGCATGCTGGCGCTGACCGGTTACTTCGGCTGGCACAAGATCTGTGTGGAACGCGGCATCCTGCCCGGCATGCAGGAGTTGGTGCGGCGCATCGGCGACGACGAGCGACGGCACATGGCGTGGGGCACCTTCACCTGCCGGCGCCACGTCGCCGCCGACGACGCCAACTGGGGTGTCTTCGAAACCCGGATGAACGAGCTGATGCCGCTCGGCCTGCGTCTGATCGAGGAAGGCTTCGCCCTCTACGATCCGATGCCCTTCGGGCTGTCGGTGGACGAGTTCATGCAGTACGCCGCCGACAAGGGGATGCGACGCTTCGGCACCATCTCGAGCGCCCGCGGGCGCCCGCTGGGCGAGATCGACCTCGACTACTCACCGCTGCAGCTCGAGGACACCTTCGCCGACGAGGACGAGCGGGCGCTGGCGGCCGTCTAGCGGCGGAACCTCACTCGACCTTGTCGTCGCCCGACGAGGAGCCGCTTTCGGATTCCCCGACCCATACGGTTTTGGCGTTGACGAATGCGCGGATGCCAAGCCCCGCGAGTTCGCGTCCGTACCCGGACCGCTTGACGCCGCCGAACCCCAGCTCGGGATAGGACACCGTCATCCCGTTGATGAAGACCTGGCCGGCCTCGATGTCGTCGATGAACCGCTGCTGCTCGGCCTCGTCGTTGGTCCAGGCGTTGGAGCCCAGGCCGAACGTGGTGGCGTTGGCGATCTCGATGGCCTCGTCGATGTCCGCGGCCCGGTACATCGACGCGACGGGGCCGAACACCTCCTCGGTGTAGAGGGCCATGTCCTTGGTGATGTCGGTGACGACGGTCGGCGGATAGAACCACCCCGGCCCATCGATGGGCTTGCCGCCGAGCCGCACCTTGGCGCCCGCCGCGGCGGCGTCGTCGACCTGCTTGGCGATCTCATCGCGGCCCGATTCGGTGGCCAGCGGGCCCACGTCGGTGTCCGGGTCGGTCGGGTCGCCAACTGTCAGCGCCTCCATCTGCTCGGTGAACTTGTCGACGAACGCGTCGTAGATGTCGGTGTGCACGATGAACCGCTTTGCGGCGATGCACGATTGGCCGTTGTTCTGCACCCGGGCGGTCACCGCGGTCTTGGCGGCCTCGTCCAGGTTGGCCGACGGCATCACGATGAACGGGTCGCTGCCGCCTAGCTCGAGCACGGTCGGTTTGATCTCGTCGCCGGCGATGGCCGCCACCGACTGGCCGGCCGGTTCGCTTCCGGTCAGGGTCGCAGCCGCGACCCGCGGGTCGCGCAGGATGCGCTCGACCGCGCTGGAGGAGACGAGCAGGGTCTGGAAACATCCCTCGGGGAAGCCGCCGCGGGCGATGACGTCGGCGAGGTACAGCGCGCTCTGCGGCACGTTCGACGCGTGCTTGAGGATCCCGACGTTGCCCGCCATCAGCGCCGGTGCGGCGAACCGCACGGCCTGCCACAGCGGGAAGTTCCACGGCATCACCGCCAGCACCACCCCGAGCGGCTGGTAGCGGGTGTAGGCCTTCTTCGCGCCCACCGCCTCGGCGTCGGCCGGCTCGTCGGCCAGCAGCTGCTCGGCGTTTTCGGCGTAGTAGCGAAAACCCTTGGCGCACTTCAGCGCTTCGGCCTTGGCCGACTTCAGGGTCTTGCCCATCTCCAGCGTCATCATGGCCGCGACGTCGTCGGCCTCGGCCTCCAGCAGGTCGGCGGTCGCGTTTGCCCACTGGGCGCGCTGGGCAAACGTGGTGTTGTGGCGGTAGTCGAGGAAGCGGTCGTAGGCACGGGCAATCGCGGCATCGACTTCTTGATCGGTGGCCGCGGTGAAGGTCTTCACTGTTTCGCCGGTAGCCGGGTTAATGGTGGCGATGGGCACGTCGGCCCTCCTTCATCGGGTTCGTGGCTGAAAAGTCCAACACCTAGCCTGCCACTATCGTTCCCCTAAGGGAGGTGTCGGATGAGCAAGGCCGCTGAGCTGATCGTCAAGTGCCTGGAAAACGAGGGTGTTTCCGTCGTGTTCGGGGTTCCCGGCGAGGAGAACATCCGGTTCGTGCAGGCGCTCGCGTCGTCGAGCATCCGGTATGTGCTCACCCGGCACGAGCAGGCCGCCTCGTTCATGGCGGAGATGTACGGCAGGGTCACCGGCCGGGCCGCGGTGGTGTCGGCCACATTGGGCCCCGGCGCGATCAACATGCAACTCGGTGTCGCCGACGCCACCACCAACAGCACCCCGCTGGTCGCCATCTCCGCGCAGGTGGGCCACGACCGGGAGTTCAAGGAGTCGCACCAGTACGTCGACCTGGTGTCGATGTTCGCCCCCATCACCCGGTGGGCGGCCGGCATCCCTACCGCGCGCGCCATCCCCGAGATGGTCCGTAAGGCGTTCAAAGTCTCCGAGGCGGAGCGGCCGGCCGCGGTATATCTGGCCGTGCCCGAGCACATCGATGCCGACGAGGCCGACTACGACCTGCGACCGTTGCCTCGCAACGTCGTACGCGCCGACGCCCCGGCCCCCCGCCAGGTGGCGCGCGCCGTCGACGTCCTGCGCAACGCGAAGCGGCCGGTGCTGCTGGCCGGGCACGGCGCCGCGCGCGCCGACGCCACCAAAGCCCTGGTGCGCTTCTCCGAGGAATTCGGCATCCAGGTCGCCAACACCTTCCACGGCAAGGGCGTCATGCCCGACGATCACCCCAACAGCATCGGCACGCTGGGCTTCATGCGGCACGACTACGTCAACTTCGGGTTCGACAACGCCGACGCCGTCATCGCCGTCGGCTACGAGCTGCAGGAGTTCGACCCGGTGCGGATCAACCCGCAGGCCGACAAGAGGATCATCCACATTCACCGGTTCCCGGCCGAGGTCGACGCGCACTACTCGGTCGACGTGGGAATCATCGGTGACATCAGCGATTCCTTGAACGCCCTCACCGACGCGCTGTCCGGTCACACCTTCGCTCACGCCGCCGACGTCCCCGGCTCGGGTCTGCTGGCCGAGGAATTCGAACGGGGGCAACAGGATTCGCGCTACCCGCTGGCGCCGGCGCGGGTGGTGGCCGACACCCGTGCGGCGCTGGGCCGCAGCGATGTCGTCCTGGTCGACACCGGCGCGACCAAGATGTGGATGGCCCGCCTCTACCCGACCTACGAGCGGAACACCTGCTTGATCTCAAACGGGTTGTCCACCATGAGCTTCGCCCTTCCCGGGGCGCTGGGCGTCAAGCTCGCCCAACCGGAGGCCAAGGTGCTGGCCGTCGTCGGCGACGGCGCATTCCTGATGAACTCGCAAGAGATCGAGACCGCCGTGCGCGAGCGGATCCCGCTGGTGGTGCTGATTTGGGAGGACGGAGGTTACGGCCTCATCGAATGGAAGATGGACCTCGAACTCGGCGAGCACTACTACGTGAAGTTCAACAACCCGGACGTGGTGACCTACGCGGAAAGCTTCGGCGCCAAGGGATACCGGATCTCTCATGCCGAGGAACTGCTGCCGACCCTGCGGACCGCGCTCGACGACGACGGCGTCTCGCTGATCAGTTGCCCGGTCGACTACTCCGAGAACCTGCGGCTGACCGACCGCCTCGGTGAGCTGGACGAAACGCTGTAGTTCGGGAAACCGTTGCAGATGTCGGAGCGTGATCGTGACGAATCGGGTCGGCCGCGAAATGCCCGGCCGCGCGACGCATTTGGCCGACCACTTCCGCCCGGCAGCGCGGGCGTGCCACGCGTCCCCGATGACCTGGCGCTGGCGCCGGCCGAGACCCTCGCCTATGCCCAGGATCTGCTGGATCGCGGTCTCGCCTTCAACGCCCACGAGGTTTTAGAGGCCGCATGGAAGAACGGTCCAACCAACGAGCAGCCACTGTGGCAAGGCCTGACGCAGCTCGCGGTGGGGATCACCCACGTCCAGCGGGGCAACCCGAAAGGGGCAACCACGTTGCTCCGCCGCGCGGCAGGCCATCTCGGCGACGCGGACCGGCCGGCGCCGCACGACATCGACGTCGCCGGATTGGTGGGCTACGTCGACGCGCTGATCGACGACGTTGCCGCCGGAGTTGATGTCACCGCGTCGCGGCTACGGCCCCGCCTCCTGATCTGATACGTCGGTTAGCTCCGACAACGTCGGCTCCGCCGGGTACGTCACGTGCCCGCGCTCGTCGACGACGGGCGTGGCGCCCCATTGACCGAGCCGGTGCTGACGCGGGACGGACCCGCTCATCAGGTGCCATACCGTCCACCCTTGCGCGACAAGGTTGTTCGCGATCAGCTGCCGGTGGCATCGCCAGGGCATCGGCTCGCCACACATGATCGCCAGTCGGTGTGACCGGGCCAGGGTGATCAGCCGGGTGAGGCCGCGCTGGTATTCGCCGGTGAGGGTGTAGTCGGCGTAATTCTTGAAGCTCGCGTTTTGCCAGCCGGCGTTGATGGCGGGATCGACGCTTTGCTGACGGCGGCGTCCGCCGAGCTCGGGAAGGTGGATGTAACCGACGCCGGCGTCACCCAGCCAGCGCGCCATCTCTGCGCTGCCGAACTGGGGGCTGCGTCGCGAGCCAGGCTGAGCGCGCACGTCGGCGAGCAGGTCGATGCGGGCGTCATCCAGGGGCTCCAAGAAGGTCGGCACCGGGCATGTCCAGTGTCCGATGGTCCAGATCTCGTCGTGCTCGCCCATGGTTGTGCCGTGCTCGTTCTAGTCGATCTTCTCCAGGGCGTCGCCCTTGTGCATCGCGACGTGGTCGGTTTTGTCGCTTTTGATCTCGTATTGCGGGTCGTCTTCGGTGCAGTGCCGTTTGTGGCCTTTGTACTCGGTGTCGCGGGTGTGCTTTTTCACGATGGTGCCGCTCACCCGGCCGGCTTCGGAATTCCACCTGACGTGATCTCCGACTTCGAACTGTTTGGGCACCGCGCCTCCTTCGCATACTTCGTGTCACGGCTGAACCTTCGGTCGCCAAGACGAGTACCCGCTAACGGCCGGCGGCATGATCGAATGGCTCATGCTGTTCCGTCAGCTGGAATACTTCGTCGCGCTCGCTCAGGAGCGTCACTTCGCGCGCGCCGCGAGGGCCTGTTACGTGTCGCAGCCCGCGCTGTCGGAAGCGATCCGCAAGCTCGAAGCCGAACTCAACGTCCCGCTGGTGCGGCGCGGACAGAAGTTCGAGGGCCTGACTCCAGAAGGTGAGCGGCTGGTGCCGTGGGCGCGGCGCATCCTGGCCGACCGCGACGCCATGGAACAGGAAGTCACCGCGTTGCGCGCCGGCCTCACCGGCGAATTGCGGCTCGGCGTGGTGCCGGCCGCCTCGACTACCGTTGCGCTGCTTACGGATCCGTTTTGCGCGGCACACCCCTTGGTGCGCGTTCGGCTCGAGGTGAACCTGCGCTCGGCCGGGATCGTCGACCGGGTCCGCAACTTCGAATTGGACGCGGGCATCCTCTACCCCGACCAGCAGGACACGGCCGATCTGCTGGTGACTCCGCTGTACCACGAGCAGCCGGTGCTCATCGCCGCCGCCGAGCTGCTCGGCGGCAAGGCGGAAACCATCGCGTGGTCCGAAGCCGTGCAGCTACCGCTGTGTCTGCTCACTCAGGGCATGCGCGGCCGCCGGCTCATCGACGACGCGCTGGCCACCCACGGCCTGCAGGTCACCCCGCAGCTGGAAACCGATTCCGTGGCCGCGCTATTCGCTCACGTTCGCGCCGGCCGGTGGGCGAGCATCGTGCCGCAGCCGTGGATTCACACCCTGGGCGTACCGGTCGGGGTCAGCGTGCTGCGGCTGCGGCGCCCCTCGGTCACGGCGCTGATAGCGCTGGTGACCAACAGGGCGGAGCCGGGCTCGTTGCTGGCGCGCGCATTGCGACGAACCGCGCGCGAGGCCCGCATCGGTGCGACGCTCAGCGAGTTACCCTGACCCAGCCTCGAGTGATCGGCGTTGCCTATCAGCCGGTCGGAACCGCGTCTTTGACACGACGTGAGCGCCCTCTGAGACTGGGATTGATTCCGCTCAAGGAGGACTTCAATGGCCAAGTGTGTGATGGTGCTCTACCCCGACCCCGTCGATGGCTACCCGCCGACCTACGCGCGCGACAGCATCCCGACGATCCACGCATATCCCGACGGCAGCACCGTGCCGACTCCGTCCAAGATCGACTTCACGCCCGGTGAGCTGCTCGGCTGCGTCTCGGGTGAGCTGGGGCTGCGCAAGTTCTTCGAAGACGCCGGGCACGAGTTGGTGGTGACGTCGGACAAGGAGGGCCCCGACTCGGAATTCGAGCGTGAGCTGGCCGACGCCGACATCGTGATCTCGCAACCGTTTTGGCCGGCCTACCTGACGAAGGAACGCATCGCCAAGGCGCCCAAACTGAAGCTGGCGTTGACCGCGGGCATCGGCTCCGACCACGTGGATCTGGACGCCGCGAAAGAACGCGGGATCACCGTCGCCGAGGTGACGTACAGCAACAGCATCAGCGTCGCCGAGCACGCGGTGATGCAGATCCTCGCGCTGGTGCGCAATTTCGTGCCGTCGCATCGGTGGGCCGCCGAAGGCGGCTGGAACATCGCCGACTGCGTCGAGCGCGCTTACGACCTCGAGGGCATGGACGTCGGCGTCATCGCCGCCGGCCGGATCGGGCGTGCGGTACTGCGCCGGCTGGCGCCGTTCGACGTCAACCTGCACTACACCGACACCCGCCGGCTGCCGCCGGACGTGGAGAAACAACTCAACGTGACGTTTCACCCCGACGTGGAGTCGCTGGTGCAGGCCGTCGACGTGGTGTCCGTCCATTCACCGCTGTACGACGACACCCGCAGGATGTTCAACGAGCAGCTGATCTCGACGATGCGGCGGGGCTCCTACATCGTCAACACCGCCCGCGCCGAGGAGACGGTCCCGGAAGCGATCGTCGCCGCCCTGAAATCCGGGCAGCTCGCGGGCTACGCCGGTGACGTGTGGTACCCGCAGCCCCCGCCGCCCGACCACCCCTGGCGGACCATGCCGAATAACGCCATGACGCCGCATGTTTCGGGCACCACGTTGTCCGCTCAGGCGCGTTACGCCGCCGGCACCCGGGAGATCCTGGAGAGCTGGTTCGCCGGCAAGCCCATCCGTCCCGAGTACCTGATCGTCGAGGGCGGACGGCTCGCGGGCACCGGAGCGCTGTCCTACCAGAAGTAGGACAGCCTCACCCGGCGCTGGTCGCCGTCGACAGGGCCATCGGTGGCACGTAACCGCCGACCAGGGCGCGATGCCACCAGGCCCGGTCACGGCGCAGCTCCGCCGGTGTGGTGAAGCGATACTGGTAGAGCTGGGCCCGCACCAAGCGGGGCGGAGATTCGGGAAAAGGGTTGTGGCGCAACAAGCGTAGCGTCGCCCGATCGTTTTGCAGCAACCGCTGCATGAAGGGCCTCAGCCATGGCTGCGCGTAGCCGGGCGAGATCGCGGCGAACCACATCAGCCAGTCCAGACGCAGATGATACGGGGCCCACTGTCGCGGCAACCGGCGCACCGCCCCCGGCTTGCCCTTGAATTCGTATTCCTTCCAGACGGTTTGGGCGGTGATCAGCGCCTCGTCGGTGCCTTCGATCACCACCTCCCGACGGATCCGCCCGACACTGCCGAACGCCCCGTAGGTGTTGACCAGATGAAACGAGTTGAACGACATATTCATTCGCTGCCGCGACGACAACATGTTGGCCAACGGCCAGTAGCTCATGAACAACACCGCGGCCGTCACCGCGATTACCAGGCCGACGAACCACGGCGGCTGTGACAAATTCGCCGCCAGACCCCCGTGTGCCGGAACGAGTCCCTCGGGCAGCAGCATCGCCACCGACGCGTCGTCGATTGCGCTGAACGCCAGCACTATCGTCACCCAATTGAGCCAGGCGAAATTGCCCGAGGCGACCAGCCACAGCTGGGTGACGACGATGATCGCGGCGGCCGCGCCGGCCACCGGCTGCGGGGCGAACAATCCGAACGGCACGATCAGCTGCGCGAAATGGTTGCCCGCCACCTCGATCCGATGCAATGGCTTGGGCAGATGGTGGAAGAACCAGCTCAGCGGCCCAGGCATCGGCTGCGTCTCATGGTGGTAGTACAGACACGTCAGGTCGCGCCAGCACGGGTCGCCGCGCATCTTGATCAGCCCCGCACCGAACTCGACGCGGAACAACAGCAGCCGAACCATCCAGAGCGTCAGCACCGGCGGCGCCACGGCGTGGTTGCCCAAAAAGATCATCAGGAACCCGGTCTCGAGCAGTAGCGATTCCCAGCCGAATGAGTACCAGGTCTGTCCGACGTTGACGATCGACAGGTAAAGCACCCACAGCGTCAGCCACATCGCCATCGCCGCCCACAGCGGCACCGCGTCGGCGGCCCCGACGGCGACCGCCGCCGACAGTGCCGCGCCGAACCACGAGACGGCCGAAAACAGCCGATCGGAATAGCGCAGGTGGAAAAGGCTCGGCGTGCGCCAGAAGGTTTGCCTGGCCAAGAACTGCGGTATGGGCAGAATGCCGCGCTCGCCGATGAGCGCGCGAAACTGGACCGCGGCCGCGAGGAAGCCGAGCAGGTAAATCACCGCTGCGCCGCGCTCGAGCACCAGTCTGCCCACCCAATATTCGGGTGCCGAAAACCAGTCCATGGCGCGTGACTCCTCGGTTGGTGGCGGTTACGCCAACCCGCGTATCCAGTCAATCAGCCGGTAAACGGGTAGCCAAGAGCTCGGCCGACTATTCGTCGCGCGGCGCCTGCGCACGTTCGGGTACCGCAACCACCGAAGCGGCAAGCACCGCAACCGAAATCAGTGCCAGCAGCTGGACACCGGCGGAATGGCCGGCGTAGCCGTCGGCCGAGCGCCAGGGCTGCCGCGACAGCGCCGCCCCGGCCAGGATCAGCCCGCTGGCACTGCACACCACGCTGAGGCGTTCCCAACGCCGCCGGCGCAGCGCGTAGCGCAGGCCCAGGGCGATGCCCATCACCACCACACCGCCCCACCCGGCGATCAGGCCGGCCGCAGCCAGCGCCGCGACGCTCGCTGATGCGCCGGGCCGCCACGGCCGTGCGGGCTCGGTCGGGTCGTCCTTTCGCCGAGTGCGCCAGAGCGCGAGCATCGCGAGCAGCGGAAGCAGGGCCAGCCCCACCGCCAGGCCCGCGCGGTAGAGCGAGTTGGAGGCGAACGTCAGCGTGATGGTGCCCGGGTCGCCCGCGGGCACCACCCAGCCCTGTTGCCACCCGTTGACGGCGATCGGCGTCAAGCGGGTCCCGGCGCTGGTGTGTGCCACCCAACCCGGGTTGATACTTTCCGGAATGACCAGCACCCGGGAGGTGGCCGAGGCGGGCGCCTGCACCTCGCGGCGGGCCGGGCCCCAGGCCCGCCATGACGAAACACGCACCGGCTGTGCGGTTTCGGGGGCGGCGGAGGCGGTCAGCTCGGCCCCGTCGACGACGAACTGGGCGCCGGGGCTGACCAAGAGCTCCTGTTGACCCGCGGGCAGCGCGATCGGGTCGCGCTCGCAGGGCACCGCGGCCAGCGGCGCGTCGTCCAGGATGGCCCCCACGGTGGTGTGAATCGCGGTGTGCACGAACCGGCCCGCGACCGCGATGACGGGTCCGCGGTCGCATCCGACGCCGATCTCCCGGCCGCGGTTGCGTGCCGCGTCGCCCGGTGCGATCGGGTTGCCGTCGGCGCCCAGGGCCGCGACCTCGGCCAACCCCGGCGGCTTGAGCTGGTCGAAACCCAAAGCGTTGCGGTCGATGACGTCTTGCCAATTCAGCAGGCTGATCGTCACGGTGTCGGTCACCCGGGGTTTCAGCGGCACAATCTGCGTCCCGTCGGGTCGTACCGCGGCGGCCTGCGGGCCGTCGCCCAGGTTGATGGCCACCATCGTCGGGTGGGCGGGCAAGGTCGACCTGCTCGGGACCAGTCGCAACCCGGTGACCTGGGTGGGGCGCGGCAGCGTGAGCGTCAGGGTCGGCGGGGTCTTGTGCTGCACCACACGCTGCGGCGCCGTCCACGCCGTGGCGGGGTCGCCGTCGGCGGCCGCGTACGCGGAGCCGAGAACGTCGACGGTATCCGAATCACCATGAGCCACGGTGACATTCGGTTCAGTGATCAGGTCGGCCAGCTTGGGGCCTTGGCGCGGCCGCACCCACACCCTCGGGGTCACCCACGTCGCCGTCGGCACGGTCAGCGTACGGCTGAAATTGACCGGTTCCTCCGGTGCCAGGGCCATCGACGGCGCGCAGCGCACGCCGTCGGGAGCTGGTGCGCAACCCGGCCTGCCCAGCAGTTCCGATCCCAGATCCCACCCGGCGACCGCCGATCCCGGCGGCGGCCCGGGCACCCGCACGGTGTGCCGCAGCTCGACCTGGTGGGCGAATCCGGACGCGTCGTATTGGGTGATCGACAGGTCGGTGATGCCGAACTGCACCCCGGCGGACCCGTCGTCGGTTCCGGCGGCGGTGATTCGCACCCAGGGGGTCTCGCCATAGGGCAGTGCCGCGGCCAGCGGCTTGCCCGGCTCGTCGAAGCGCAAAGTGGTGCTGCCGGTGGCGGTCTCGATCAGGATTCGGCGCACCTGGGCGCCGACGGCGGTGGCGCTGGGCGTCAGCGTGATCGCCGCATTGGTCACCGGGTGGTCGAAGTCGATCCGCATCCATTGACCGACGGCGGCCTGCAGCGAGTTCGACACCCAGGCCGTCGCCGAATCCCCGTCGATCGCCGCGGCGGGGGAGGTGGCCGGCGCGACGTCGGGCATCGCGGTGGAATCCGACGACGAACTCGATACCGTGATCCGCCCGCCGGACCAGGCGCCGGCGACCGGGTCGGCGCCGGGGACGGGGTAGTCGGGCACCCGGTTGTAGGTGTGCCGCGCATCGCCGGGGGCGCGGATCGCCGACGAATGTTGTTCGACCCGGCCATAATCCGTCTCCCGCGCCACCGGGGTGTCGGTGATCATCACCCCCGCATTCATCGGCAGCCCGGCGCCCCGCGCGTCCGCGGAAAGCAGCGTGGGGCCCAGCGGCGGCTGACCCAGCAGTCGCCGGCGCTCGTCGAGGCGCAGCAGCGCCTCGGGTCCGCCGTCGACCCGGGCCAGCCGGTCGGTATCGACGAAATACGGTGTGGCGGGGTCGGTGTCGCCGCCGACCCGATAAATCTCGACCGCCGGGTATCGCGGCCGCAGTCCGCTGTCCGCGACGAAACCCGCCAGGGTGCCCGGCCCCACCGGCGCGCCGAACTGTGCGACCTTGCGCAGCCCCGGTGACCCATCGACCGCGCGGTGCACCAGGACCGGGCGCGCCGAGCGCGACGTGTCGGGGTCCAGGTCGTTGCGCAAAGCCAGGTAGGAAATGCCTTGGCGGGCAAGGGTATCGGCTAGCCCCGCCGAGGGCCGGCCGGCGGCCAACAAGCGCTGCACCGAATCCAGCGCCCGGATGGTCTGCGGCGGGGTCAGCGGGATGGAATCGCGAACACCCCATGGGCTGGTGCCCAGCACCTGCAGCGGCTCGTCGTGGCTGGTGCCCCACACCTGGGTGGCGAACGGCGCGCCCGGAACCACGAGTACCCGCCCGGGGGTCGGCGCCCCGGTGTTGTGTTCGGTGAGCCAGTCGGCGGCCTCGTGCCAGTACTGCGGGATCGCGGTGAAGGTTCCGGGCGGGGCCAGCCGGCCGGTCCACGCCAGTGACGTGCTGACCATCAGCGCCGTCACGACGACGATCGCGGCCGCGACGCGCTTGTCACGCTCGGGATGCGCAAAGGACCGCAGCCACACCAACATTGGTGCGTCGCCCGGCAGCGGTATCCGGCCCAGCAACTGCGCGAGGCCCAGCACCACCGGGATCCTGATCACCGAACCGAGCTTGTGCACGTTGCGCAGCGGGGCGCCACCGGCGTCCAGGAAGGCCTGCACCGCGTGCGCCACCGGCGAGCCCAGGCCGCCGCTGTATCCGGCGGCCATCAACACCACCCCGGTCAACAACATCGTCACCAGCCGCCCGCGCGCCGGCATGGCCGGGCTGGCCAGCCCCGCCAGTCCGGCCGCGGCGACCAGGCAGGTTCCGAGCACGGCGGCCGACCCGGTCACCAGCGGAGCGCCCGCGGTGGCGGTCGGCGCAACGTACGGGGTCCAGCTGTCGGTACCGCGCAACATCTCGACCAGTGACGACCATTGCGTCGTCACGCCGGAGGACTCGATGAAGTCCAGGAACGGGGGGCTGATCGCGCGCAGCATCACCAGCGCCACCACCCACCACAGCGTGGCCAACAGCAGCGCCACCAGCCACCACCCGGTGTACCGCCACCACAACCGGCTCGGCCGGTGGCACGCCCACCAGATCACCGCCGGCAGGCAGCCGGCCAGGGTCGCGATGGCGTTCACCGCACCCATCAGCGCGACGGCCAGCCCCGCCTGCCCGGCCAGCGCGCGCACCGACCGGTGGCCGGAGCCTCGCAGTGCCAGGATCGTGGGCAGCAAGGCCCACGGCGCCAACATCATTGGCAGCGTTTCCGACGAGATCGAGCCGAGGGTGGTCAGCACTCGAGGCGACAGCGCGAATGCGACCGCGGCGATCACCCGTGACGCCGGGCTGCCGATCCGCAACGCCTCGGCGACCCGTAGCAGCCCCCAGAAGCCAACCGTGAGCAGCAGCGCCCACCACAGCCGCTGGGTGATCCAGCCGGGCACGCCCAGCGCATGGCCGAGGAGAAAGAAGCTGCCGTGCGGAAACAGGTAGCCGTAGGCCTGGTTCTGCGCCTGCCCGAACGGCAGCTCGCTGTTCCACAGATTGGTTGCCCGGGCCAGAAAGCGCAGCGGGTTGGCGGTGAGGTCGAGCTTGGTGTCGGGGGAGATCCGCCCGGGCGATTGAATGAACGTCAGGGCCAGCGCGACCGAACCGACCAGCCACAACCATCGCCGCGACACCGGCTCGGCCGTCGAGCATGAGACCGGCGCTCCGGTCCCCGTCTCCGACCGGCTAGCTACGGTTGCCGTACTCGACCCGGTTGAGCACCGACGACTGCGGATCGCCCCCGGGAAGTGGCGGCTTCGTGTCTTGCTGGACCATCAGCGTGATCCCGAAAATCGCGGCCGCGCCGAGCAACAGGCCAACCACAACGCTCGCTGCGGCGGGCGCAACGATCCGGTTCATTCGACGGCTCCTGAGTGTCGGCTTGCGGTCGTGACTTTCAACCTAGCGCCAACCTAGCAGAAGCCCGCGCCGCCACCGGGCCGCCGGTCACCAGTGCAGACAGTGTCCGTGCACACAGCGGTCGCCGTATTCCACCTGATAGAGACCGGCCGGGAGCGCGGGGCGCTGAACGGGTGGCACCTGCACCAAGCTGTGGTCGGCGACGGCGAGCGTGATTCCGACCGTCGTCGCCACCCCGGCGGACAAACCGACCGCGACGCTGACCGCGGCGGCCAACGTGAAACGGTTCATCGCCGGCTCCCTCCCTGCCAGTCAAAAGGCGCCCCGACAAGCCCCAGACCCCTGATCAGCAACGTACCGCTGATGCCCCCTGGAGCCGGGTACGAAACGCCCGTCGTGAAAGCATGGCCCGATGGCATTTTCGCGCACCTTCGCCGTGCTCGCAGTCGCGTCGGCGCTGGTGGCCGGCTGCGGCCACCACGCCGCACACCCGCCCCGCCCGTCGACTTCCACGTCAAGCAAGCCGATGGCCGCCCCGGCGCCGCCGGTGTGCGCCGACCCGTCGGCGGTCCCGGCCACCCTGAACATCCGCGACAAGCTGGCCCAGCTCTTGATGGTCGGTGTGAAGAACGCCGACGACGCCCGGGCCGTCGTCAACGGCTATCACGTGGGCGGAATCTTCATCGGCAGCTGGACCGACCTGTCGATCTTCAAGGGCCCGCTGGCCGACATCACGGCCAAGGCGGGCCCCCTGCCGCTGGCCGTCAGCGTCGACGAAGAGGGCGGCCGGGTCTCGCGGCTGAAATCGCTGATCGGGACGTCGCCGTCACCCCGGGAGCTGGCACAGACGCAAACCGTCCAGCAGGTGCATGACCTGGCCGCCGACCGCGGCAAGAAGATGCACGACCTGGGCATCACCGTCGACTTCGCGCCCGTCGTCGACGTCAGCGACGAGCCCGACGACGCCGTGATCGGCAACCGCTCGTTCGGCGCGGATCCGGCCACGGTCACCGACTACGCCGGGGCCTATGCGCAGGGGTTGCGGGAGGCCGGGCTACTCCCGGTGCTCAAGCACTTCCCCGGCCACGGGCACGGCTCGGGTGATTCACACACCGGGGGTGTGATCACGCCGCCGCTGGACAGTTTGCAGAACAGCGATCTGGTGCCCTACCGGACGCTGGTGGCCGCTGTGCCGGTCGCGGTGATGGTGGGCCACTTGCAGGTTCCCGGACTCACCGGCGACGCCCCGGCCAGCCTGAGCCCCGAGGCGGTGCAGCTGCTGCGCAACGGCGTCGGCTATAAGGGCCCGCCGTTCACCGGGCCGGTGTTCAGCGACGACCTGTCCAGCATGGCCGCCATCTCCGATCGGTACGGGGTATCGGAGGCGGTGCTGCGCAGCCTGCGGGCCGGCGTCGACGTCGCCCTGTGGGTCACCACCGACGAGGTGCCTGCGGTCTTGGACCGGTTGCAAAAGGCTGTCGCGTCGGGGGAATTGCCGGCCCAGCAGGTCGACGAGTCGCTGGTGCGGGTGGCGACGATGAAGGGCCGCAGCGCCACCTGCGGTCACTAGTTCGTATGCCGCGGCGCCGCGTTGCTTACTCTTGAGTCAGATAGACGGAGAGGCAAGCGATGGCGGGTGGTACCAAGCGGTTACCGCGTGCCGTCCGTGAGCAGCAGATGCTCGACGCCGCCGTGCAGATGTTCTCGGTCAACGGCTATCACGAGACCTCGATGGACGCCATCGCCGCCGAGGCGCAGATCTCCAAGCCGATGCTGTACCTGTACTACGGCTCCAAGGAAGATCTGTTCGGCGCCTGCCTGAATCGGGAGATGGGTCGGTTCATCGACGTGGTGCGCGCCGACATCGATTTCCGGCAGAGCCCCAACGACATGCTGCGTAACACCATCGCGTCGTTCATGCGCTACATCGACGCCAATCGGGCCTCCTGGATCGTGATGTACACCCAGGCCACCAGCTCGCAGGCGTTCGCCCACATGGTCCGAGAGGGACGCGAGCAGATCATCGAACTGGTGGCCGGGCTGATGCGGGCGGGCAGCCGCAACCCGCGCTCCGAGCGGGAGCACGAGATGATGGCCGTGGCCCTGGTGGGCGCGGGCGAGGCGGTCGCCAACCGGCTGTCCGCCGGCGACGTCGACGTCGAGGAGGCGGCCCAGCTGATGGTCGACCTGTTCTGGTACGGCCTCAAGGGCTCGCCGGCGGAACGCGAAGCGGCCGCGGCGGGCGGCTCGGACGCCGCGGGCGACTAGGCCTACCTTCGTGCAGGTGGCCCGGATGAGCGCCCCCGGCTCGGACCGCGGCAACCTCGACTTCTTTTGTGCGGTAACCATCGTCGGGTTGCTCGCCGGAGTTGCCGGATTGGCGACGACGTTCGTGCTGCGCGCTGTCCAGCACGCCACCTACCACTACAGTTTCGGCGCGTTGCTGGCGGGGGTGGCCGCCAGCAGCCCGATCCGCCGGGTCGTCGGCCCGATGATCGGCGGCGCCCTGGCGGGCCTGGGGTGGTGGCTGTTGCGGCGCCGGGCGGAGGTGCCCCCACTGGCGCAGACCATCGCCGCGCGGGGGCCCGTGCCGAGGTTGTCGTGGAGCGTCGATTCCTTGCTGCAGGTGCTGCTCGTCGGGTCGGGCGCATCACTGGGGCGAGAAGGGGCGCCGCGTCAATTCGCGGCTGCGCTAAGCGATTTCGGCACCGCATGGCTCAAGCGGCTTTCACCGCATGATCGTGAGGTCTTGCTGGCCTGCGCGACCGGGGCCGGGCTTGGCGCGGTGTATGCGGTCCCGCTGGCCGGGGCGCTGTTCTCGATCCGGATCCTGCTCAGCACCTGGCAGCCGCGCGCCGTGGGCGCGGCGTTTCTCTCCTCCGGCCTGGCGGTCGCCGTCGGCTCGGCGATCACCCGCGACCAGCCCAACCTGCAGTGGCCGATCGAGGAGTCGACGTATCTGCTGACCGCGCACGGATTGCTGCTGGCGCCGGTGGCTCTGGCGGTGGGGCTGGCCTTCAACCGGTTGATGGCCGCAGCGCGGCCCGCCCGTCCGATGCGCACGCCGATGCTGATCCCCGCGCTTGCCGCGGCGGGCCTGGTGATGGGGATCTGTTCGCATTGGTGGCCCGAGCTGCCCGGCAACGGCCGCAGCATCCTGACGGTCAGCCTGGCCAGCGGCATGACCTTGCTGTCGGCGCTGGCGATTCTGGCGCTGAAACCCCTTCTGACAGCGTTGTTTCTGCGGGCCGGCGGGGCGGGCGGACTGCTCACGCCCTCACTGGCGACCGGCGCGGCCGCCGGGTCCGCGCTGGTGCTGATGATCAACTGGGCGACGGGGACGCACCTGCACGTGCCGGCGGTGTCGCTGGCCGGCGCCGCGGGCGTGCTGGCGGTGACGCAGGGCTCACCGATCTGGGCGGCGATCTTCGTCTGGGAACTCGCCCGGCCGCCCCTGTGGCTGTTTTTGCTTTTCCTGCTGACCGCGACCAGCGCCCACGGTTTGAAAGTGCTTGTACAGGGCCGCAGCCCGACGCACGCGGGCTAGCGGGACGCTAAAGCGCCCGGACAGTGCCGGTCAGGTGCGGGTAGCCCTTGGCGATGTTGCGCAGCGAAATGTCCCAGCCGCCATCGTGTTCATCGATGTAGAGCCCGGCGGTTGCGGGCAGCACCACCGGCTTGCCGAACCGCACCGAATACCGCACTGCGTCGGGAATCTGCGCCTCGATGTTCGCCAATACGGCTGCGGCGCTGAACATTCCGTGCGCGATCACCGTCGGGAACCCGAACAGTTTGGCCGCGACCGAGTTGGTGTGGATCGGGTTGTGGTCGCCCCCGACGTCGGCGTAGCGCCGGATCAGCCCCGGGCTGATGCGCAGCACGGTCGACGGTGGCGGCAGCTTGGGCTGCTTCTGCGGGGGCGGCTTGGGTTCGTCGGACAGGCTGGTTCGCTGCTGGTGCAAGAAGGTCGTCACCTGATGCCACGCGGTGTCGTTGCCAACGCTGACGTCGGTCACCAGATCGACCAACAGTCCCTTGCGGTGCTCGCGCAGGTTCTCGGCGTGCACGCGCACCCCGACGGTATCGGTGACCGCGATCGGGCGGTACTGCGTGATCTGGTTCTCGGTGTGCACCGATCCCATTGCGGCGAAAGGGAAGTCGAACCCGGTCACCAGCGACATCAGCGCCGGAAAGGTCAGCGCGAACGGGTAGGTCAGCGGGACGTGGTTGCCGTAGCGCAGGCCGGTCACCCCCGCGTACTCGGCCACATTGGCGCGGTCGATCGGCAGTTCCTCGATGGTCACCGTCCGGGTGGGCAGCTCGCTGCCGCGCGACACCACCGGCAGGGCCCCGGCGGCCGCGCGCAACATGTTTTTCAGGCCGCTTGGCTGGTTCATGACATTCTCCTATGCGCCCAGCATCGCCTGGCCGCAGACGCGAATGACGTTGCCCGTCACCGCGTTTGAAGCCGGACTGGCGAAGTAGGCGATGGTTTCCGCGACGTCCACCGGCTGGCCGCCCTGCAGCAGCGAGTTCAGCCGGCGCCCGACCTCGCGGGTGGCCAGCGGGATGGCGGCCGTCATCTGGGTTTCGATGAATCCCGGCGCGACGGCATTGATCGTGATGCCCTTGTCGTAGAGCTGCGGGGCCAGCGACTGGGTGAGGCCGATCATCCCGGCCTTCGTGGTCGCGTAGTTGGTCTGGCCGCGGTTGCCGGCGATGCCTGCCATCGACGACAGGCCGATCACCCGACCACCCTCGCCGAGCGTGCCGTTGGACACGAGCCCTTCGGTAAGTCGCAGCGGGGCAAGCAGATTGACCGCCAGGACGGCGTCCCACCGAGCGTCGTCCATGTTGGCCAGCAGCTTGTCGCGGGTGATGCCGGCGTTGTTGACCAGCACGTCGGCGCGGCCGCCGTGGTGTTCGCGTAGGTGTTCGGTGATCTTGTCGACGGCGTCTTCGGCGGTGACGTCGAGCCACAGCGCGGTGCCCCCGACGCGGCTGGCGGTCTCGGCCAGCGCCTCGGCGGCCGATTCCACGTCGATCGCGACCACGCGTGCGCCGTCGCGGGCGAACACCTCGGCGATCGTCGCGCCGATTCCCCGCGCCGCGCCCGTGACGATGGCTACCTTCCCGTCCAGCGGTCGCTCCCAGTCCGCCGGGGGAGTGGAATCCGCCTCACCGACGTAGAAGACCTGGCCGTCGACGTAGGCGGACTTGGCCGACAGGATGAACCGCATCGTCGACTCCAGGCCCGTCGCAGCGGGTTTGGCGTCCGGTGAGAGATAGACCAGCGCCACCGTGGTGCCGTTACGCACCTCCTTGCCCAGCGAGCGCGTGAAGCCCTCCAGCGCGCGCTGCGCGATCTGCTCGTGCGGGCTCGCGGCGGCGTCGGGCGTGGTGCCGACCACGGCGACGCGCGCCGAATGGCCGAGATTGCGCAGCAGGGGGGTGAAGAACTCGTAGAGCCCCCTGAGCCCCTCGGGCGTGGTGATGCCCGTGGCATCGAACACCAGGCCGCCGAATTTGTCGGCCCAGCGACCGCCCAGGTTGTTGCCCACCAGGTCGTAATCGGCGTCCAGCGCCGCGCGCAGCGGTTCGACGACCCTGCCCTCCCCGCCGATCAGCAAGGCCCCGGCCAGGGGCGGTTCACCGGCGGAGTAGCGGCGCAGCGTCTCGGGTTGGGGGACGCCGAGCTGCTTGGCGAGAAACGATCCAGGACCGGAGTTGACGATCTGAGAGAACAGATCGGATGAAGCCTTGGGAGCCACCGGAGCTACCTTCCATATTCTTTCGAAGTCGGGGTATGCCTACAGCACAACCGTATCGAGGACGAACTTACTGCAGAGTAAGAACAGTGGGTAGTATGGCCCCAGACGGGCGACTCCCAAACCGATAGACCGCCAGAAACACGGAGAAAACAGTGGCCGCTGCAAGTTCTGAGGCAAGCAAGCAACGCAGTTCCGAGCGGCGGCCCGTGGCCGTCCTCGGCGGCAACCGCATCCCGTTCGCCCGATCCGATGGTGCCTACGCGGAGGCCTCCAACCAGGACATGTTCACCGCCGCCCTGGAAGGGCTGGTGGATCGCTTCGGGCTGGCCGGCGAGCGGCTGGGCCTGGTGGTCGGCGGTGCCGTCCTCAAGCACAGCCGGGACTTCAACCTGACGCGTGAATGTGTGCTCGGCTCGCAGCTGTCGTCCCACACCCCCGCGTTCGACCTGCAGCAGGCCTGCGGTACCGGGCTGCAGGCGGCCGTCAACGCGGCCGAGGGCATCGCGGCGGGACGCTACGACGTGGCCGCAGCCGGCGGTGTGGACACCACCTCCGACGCGCCCATCGGCCTGGGCGACAACCTGCGCCGCACGCTGCTCAAGCTGCGCCGCGCGAACTCCAACGTGCAACGGCTGAAGCTGGCGGGCACGCTGCCCGCGACGCTGGGCGTCGAGATCCCGGTCAACAGCGAACCCCGCACCGGGCTGTCCATGGGGGAGCACCAGGCGCTGACGGCGAAGAAGATGGGCATCAGCCGCGTCGCCCAGGACGAGCTGGCCGCCGCCAGCCATCGCAACATGGCCGCCGCCTACGACCGCGGCTTTTTCGACGACCTGGTCACGCCGTTCTTGGGGCTGTACCGCGACGACAACCTGCGCGCGGACTCGTCGGCGGAGAAGCTGGCGAAGTTGCGTCCGGTGTTCGGCGTGAAGGCCGGTGACGCGACGATGACGGCCGGTAACTCGACCCCGCTGACCGACGGCGCGTCGGTGGCGCTGCTGGCCACCGACGAGTGGGCGGCCGCGCATTCGTTGACCCCGCTGGCCTACCTGGTGGATTCGGAGACCGCGGCGGTCGACTATGTCAACGGGCGCGACGGCCTGCTGATGGCCCCGACCTACGCGGTGCCGCGGCTGCTCGCCCGCAACGGCCTGAGCCTGCAGGACTTCGACTTCTACGAGATCCACGAGGCGTTCGCGTCGGTGGTGCTGTGCCACCTGCAGGCGTGGGAATCCGAGGAGTACTGCAAGGAGCGCCTGGGGCTGGACGCCGCGCTGGGGTCGATCGATCGGTCCAAGCTCAACGTCAACGGGTCCTCGCTGGCCGCCGGCCACCCGTTCGCGGCCACCGGTGGACGAATCCTGGCTCAAGCGTCCAAGCAGCTGGCGCAGCGTAAGGCCGAGCAGAAGGGCGGCGGCACCGTGCGCGCCCTGGTCTCGATCTGCGCGGCCGGCGGCCAGGGCGTCGCCGCGATCTTGGAGGCCTGACGGCCCATCGGCCCTCGCCCGCGCGGGCTCGACGCCCGTAATGAGTTGGGTCACTCCTGGTTAGTCCCATCGGGGCGCGGGTATTCGACCCACCGGATGGCCCCGTGTTGTGGTCTGACCCCCCGACCCCGACGGCAATACGGGGCATCCCCCGAATGCGAGTGCCGGCCCGTTTCACGGACTGGCGTGCGAAAAGGGCCGCCGCTGGAGTGAGGGGATCCAGCGGCGGCCTTTTCGCTGCCGGGGGATTGCGCGGTTCGGCAAAAGACAAATCCCCCGCTTCGCGGTCGAAGCGGGGGATTTGCGCGTGGCGTTCGAGGTTGGCCTAGAAGGCGGCCTCGTCGAGCTCCATGATGTCGTTGTCCAGCGTGTCGATGACCTCGCGAGTGCTGGTCAGCAACGGCAGGAAGTTCTTCGCGAAGAACGATGCCACCGCGATCTTGCCCTCGTAGAAGGACTTCTCCTCGCCGCTGGCGCCGGCGTCGAGCGCCGCCACGGCAACCGCCGCCTGGCGCTGCAACAACCAGCCGATGACCAGGTCACCGACGCTCATCAGGAAGCGCACCGAACCCAGACCCACCTTGTACAGGCTGGTCACGTCCTCCTGCGCCGCCATCAGGTAGCCGGTCAGCGTCGCCGCCATCGCCTGCACGTCCTCCAGCGCCTTGGCCAGCAGCTCCCGCTCGGTCTTCAAGCGGCCGTTGCCGGACTCGCTGTCGACGAACTTCTGGATCTGCTCGGACACGTGCGCCAGGGCCTGGCCCTTGTCGCGGACGATCTTGCGGAAGAAGAAGTCTTGCGCCTGGATGGCCGTGGTGCCCTCGTACAGCGAGTCGATCTTGGCGTCCCGGATGTACTGCTCGATCGGGTAGTCCTGCAGGAAGCCGGAGCCACCGAAGGTCTGCAGGCTCTCGGTGAGCTTGGCGTACGCCTGCTCCGAGCCCACACCCTTGACGACGGGCAGCATCAGGTCGTTGACCTTGACCGCCAGCTCGGCGTCCACACCGTGCAGTGCCTCGGCGACGGCCGAGTCCTGGTAGGTCGCGGTGAACAGGTACAGCGCGCGCAGACCCTCGGCGTACGCCTTCTGGGTCATCAGCGACCGGCGCACGTCGGGGTGGTGCGTGATGGTCACTCGCGGTGCGGTCTTGTCGGTCATCTGGGTCATGTCGGCGCCCTGCACGCGAGACTTCGCGTACTCGAGCGCGTTCAGGTAACCCGTCGACAGCGTCGCGATGGCCTTGGTGCCGACCATCATGCGGGCCTGCTCGATCACCTCGAACATCTGCGCGATGCCGTTGTGCACCTCGCCGACCAGCCAGCCCTTGGCGGGGACGTCGTGCTGGCCGAAGCTCAGCTCGCACGTCGCCGATACCTTCAGGCCCATCTTGTGCTCGACGTTGGTGACGTAGACGCCGTTGCGCTCGCCCAGCTCACCGGTCTCGAAGTCGAACAGGAACTTGGGCACGAAGAACAGCGACAGGCCCTTGGTGCCCGGTCCGGCACCCTCGGGGCGCGCCAGCACCAGGTGGAAGATGTTCTCGAACAGGTCGCCGGAGTCGGCGGAGGTGATGAATCGCTTCACCCCGTCGATGTGCCAGGAACCGTCCTCCTGCTGAACCGCCTTGGTCCGCCCGGCGCCCACGTCGGAGCCGGCGTCCGGCTCGGTGAGCACCATGGTCGAACCCCAGCCGCGCTCGGCGGCCAGCTCGGCCCACTTCTTCTGCTCGTCGGTGCCGAGGTGGTGAAGGATCTGGGCGAAGCCCGCCCCTCCGGCGTACATCCACACGGCCGGGTTGGCGCCCAGGAGATGTTCGTGCAGGGCCCACAGCAGCGCCTTGGGAGCGGGCACGCCGCCCAGCGACTCGTCAAGGCCGACCTTGTCCCAACCCGCCTCGATGACGGCGCGAACCGACTTCTTGAAAGACTCGGGCAGCGTCACCGAGTGCGTCTCGGGGTCGAAGATCGGCGGATTGCGGTCGCCCTCGACGAACGACTCCGCGACCGGCCCTTCGGCCAGCCGGCTGATCTCGTTCAACATTTCGCGGGCGGTGTCGGCGTCCAGATCGCTGTATTCGCCTTGGCCCAATGCCTTGTCAACGCCCAGAACTTCGAACAGGTTGAACGCCTGGTCGCGGACGTTGCTCTTGTAGTGGCTCACTACGGTCCTCCTCGTTGAGAATGCCACTTGTGGTTGGGTACTAGGTCTAAGTTACCCACCAGTAACACCGCTAAAATATCGCTAGCGTCAGCGGTATGCAAGCCAATGTGAGCTAGATTTCATTGCCTAATTAACCAACCGGTTGGGAAGCTGCAGGTCACGCCCTGAAAATCGATTTACCTGCGGTGATGACGGGCACATGACCGATGTGCGCGGCGTCACTGCGCTGCCCTCGGAGCTGCCCGCAGTGGATCTGCGGGCCGACCCCGGCCGCCTGCGGGACGCCCTGCGCGTCGCCGGCCACGAGATCGGATTCTTCTATCTCACCGGTCACGGCGTGCCGCCGGAGTTGGTGACGCGGGTCCTGGACGCGGCCCGCCGGCTCTTCGCGCTGCCGCAACCGGACAAGGACGCCGTCGCCATGGTGCGCAGTCCCCACTTCCGTGGTTACACCCGGCTCGGCGGCGAGTTGACCCGCGGGGAAGTGGATTGGCGCGAGCAGATCGACGTCGGGCCGGAACGACCTGCGATCGGTGGGCTGGACGGATCCGACTATCGGTGGCTGCAGGGCCCCAATCAATGGCCCGCCGCGCTGCCGGACCTGCCCGGGATCGTGGCGGAGTGGGACGCCGCGTTGTCCGCGGTGGCCCGCACCCTGCTGCGGCAGTGGGCGGCCGCGCTGGGCGGCCCGCCCGATGTGTTCGACGCCGCCTTCGCCGACGCGCCGGCCACGCTGATCAAGATCATCCGCTACCCGGGCCGCGCGGCCGGCCCGCAGGGCGTGGGCGCGCACCGCGACTCGGGGGTGTTGACACTGCTGCTGGCGGAACCGGGCAGCACCGGCCTGCAGGTGCGGCCGCCGGGAATCGGCCATTCGAACGGCGGCTGGATCGACGTGCCGCCGCGCGAGGGCGCATTCATCGTCAACATCGGTGAACTGCTGGAGGTGGCGACGCGCGGGTACTTACGGGCCACCGAGCACCGGGTCAACCTGCAGGGGCCGGCGGGCGACCGCATCTCGGTGCCCTTCTTCTTCAACCCCCGCCTGGACGCGCGGATACCGGTGCTGTCGCTGCCCGACGAACTCGAGGCACGCGCGCAGCGAATCGACGATCCCTCGGATCCGATCTTCGCGGTCTACGGCCGCAACGCCTGGAAGAGCAGGCTGCGGGCGCATCCGGATGTCGCCGCGGCGCACGGATATTCGGCAGAACGCTTAGAAAACGGGCGAGGGTGGCCGCGCCCGGGCGAGTGAAGCCGGGTAGGGTCAAATCCGACAAATCCCGTCTCCGGCTCTAGGGGCGAATAAGTCCGGTGAACTCGAATGACAAGTTGACAGCGTCGTCACTGCGGGAGGCCTTCGGTCACTTCCCGTCCGGTGTCGTCGCGATCGCCGCCGAAGTGAACGGAACGCGGGAAGGTTTGGCCGCCAGCACTTTTGTGCCCGTATCGCTGGATCCGCCGTTGGTGTCGTTCTGCGTGCAGAACACCTCGACGACGTGGCCCAAACTCAAGGATCTGCCGATGCTGGGGATCAGTGTGCTGGGCGAGGAACATGACGCGGCCGCGCGGGCGCTGGCCGCCAAGACCGGCGACAGGTTCGCGGGGTTGGAAACCGTCTCGCGTTCCACCGGCGCGGTGTTCATCAAGGGCACCGGCCTCTGGCTGGAAAGCGCGATCGAGCAACTCATTCCGGCCGGCGATCACACCATCGTGGTGCTGCGGGTCAGCGAGGTGACGGTGGACGCCGAGGTGGCGCCCATCGTGTTCCATCGAAGCGTCTTTCGCCGTCTCGGCGCGTAATCCTCGCGGAAGACTAGCGACGGAACAGCTTGTTACCGAGCCACACCACCGGGTCGTACTTGCGGTCGGCGACCCGCTCTTTCATCGGGATCAGCGCGTTGTCGGTGATCTTGATGTTTTCCGGGCAGACCTCGGTGCAGCACTTGGTGATGTTGCAGTAGCCCAGGCCGTGCTCGTCCTGAGCGTCGTTGCGCCGGTCGCGGGTGTCCAGCGGGTGCATTTCCAGCTCGGCGATTCGCATCAAAAAGCGTGGGCCGGCGAACGCCTTCTTGTTCTCCTCGTGGTCGCGCACCACGTGGCACACGTTCTGACACAGGAAGCACTCGATGCACTTGCGGAACTCCTGGGAGCGTCCGACGTCTTCCTGCGCCATCCGGTATTCGCCGGGCTGCAGGTCCTTGGGCGGCGCGAAAGACGGTATCTCGCGGGCCTTTTCGTAGTTGAACGAGACGTCGGTGACCAGGTCGCGGATCACCGGGAACGTCCGCAGCGGCGTGACGGTGACCACCTCGTCCTCGGCGAAGGTGGACATCCGGGTCATGCAGAGCAGCCGCGGCTTGCCGTTGATCTCCGCCGAGCAGGAGCCACACTTGCCCGCCTTGCAGTTCCACCGGACCGCCAGATCGGGCGTCTGCGTCTGCTGCAGGCGATGGATGATGTCGAGGACGACCTCGCCCTCGTTGACCTCGACCGTGAAGTCCTGCAAACCGCCGTCGGCGTCGTCGCCGCGCCACACCCGCATCGTCGCGTTGTAGGTCATTTGCCACTCCGTCCCGGGTGCCCGGCGAGTTCTTCGTCGGTGTAGTACTTCTCCAGCTCGGCGATGTCGAACAGCTCCAGCAGATCGGGCCGCATCGGCGTCTGATCCTTCTTCGTGATGGTGATGTCCGGAATCACCTCGTCGCCCTCGGCCGCCTCGCACACCAGCAGCACCTTGCGCCACGACGAGTCCATCGACGGGTGGTCGTCGCGGGTGTGCCCGCCGCGGCTCTCGGTGCGCTGCAGCGCGGCCTTGGCGACGCATTCGCTGACCAGCAGCATGTTGCGCAGGTCGATGGCGAGGTTCCAGGCCGGGTTGTATCGCCGCTGCCCCTCCACGTGCAGGTTCTTGAACCGCGCCCGCAGCTTGTCCAGCCGCGCCAGGGCCTCCGTGATCTCGTCGGACTTGCGGATGATGCCGACCAGGTCGTTCATCGACTGTTGCAGTTCCAGCTGCAGGGTGTAGGGGTTCTCCCCGGCGGCGCCGTTGGCCGGCGCGTCAAAGGGTGACAGCGCCCGCTTCGCCGCCGCCTCGACGGCGTCGTCGGCGATGGCCGGACGGCTGCTCAACGCCCGCACGTAGTCGGCCGCGCCCAGACCGGCGCGCCGGCCGAACACCAGCAGGTCCGACAGCGAGTTGCCGCCCAGCCGGTTCGAGCCGTGCATGCCGCCGGAGCATTCGCCGGCGGCGAAGAGCCCGGGGACCGTGGCGGCGCCGGTGTCGGCGTCCACCTCGACGCCGCCCATCACGTAGTGGCAGGTCGGCCCGACTTCCATGGGCTCCTTGGTGATGTCGACCCCGGCCAGCTCCTTGAACTGGTGGTACATCGACGGCAGGCGGCGGTTGATCTCCGCCGGGGTCAGTCGCGACGCGATGTCGAGGAAGACGCCGCCGTGTGGGCTGCC
The DNA here is from genome assembly GCF_059813315.1 of Mycobacterium sp. NGS11. Classification (NCBI taxonomy): domain Bacteria; kingdom Bacillati; phylum Actinomycetota; class Actinomycetes; order Mycobacteriales; family Mycobacteriaceae; genus Mycobacterium; species Mycobacterium sp. NGS11. Next base: position 78,983 of record NZ_JCALEJ010000007.1, on the reverse strand, counting down.
CCGTCCGGCCTTGACCTCGGAGTTGATCGCGCGCGCGACCTCGTCGCGGGGCAACAGGTCCGGGGTGCGGCGGGCCGAGTCGTTGTCCTTGAGCCACTGGTCGGCTTCTTGTTCGGACTCCGCGTACTGGCCCTTGAACACCGACGGGATGTAATCGAACATGAACCGCTTGTCGTCCGAGTTCTTCAGCACCCCGCCGTCGCCGCGAACGCCCTCGGTGACCAAGATCCCCTTCACACTCGGCGGCCACACCATGCCCGTCGGGTGGAACTGGACGAACTCCATGTTGATCAGCGACGCGCCCGCGCGCAGGGCCAGTGCGTGGCCGTCGCCGGTGTACTCCCACGAGTTCGAAGTGACCTTGAACGACTTGCCGATGCCGCCGGTGGCCAGCACCACCGCGGGCGCCTCGAACAAGATGAAGTTTCCGCTTTCGCGGATGTAGCCGAACGCCCCGGCGATCGCGTCGCCGTCCTTGATCAACTCGGTGATCGTGGTTTCGGCGAACACCCGGATCCGGGCTTCGTAGTCGCCGAGCTCGGCGAAATCCTCCTGCTGCAGCGACACGATCTTCTGCTGCATGGTGCGGATCAGCTCCAGGCCGGTGCGGTCACCGACGTGGGCCAGCCGGGGGTAGGTGTGCCCGCCGAAGTTGCGCTGGCTGATCTTGCCGTCCTTGAGGCGATCGAACAGCGCGCCATAGGTTTCCAGCTCCCAGACGCGGTCCGGGGCTTCCTTGGCGTGCAGTTCGGCCATGCGCCAGTTGTTGAGGAATTTCCCGCCGCGCATCGTGTCGCCGAAGTGGGTCTTCCAGTTGTCCTTCGGGTTGGTGTTGCCCATGGACGCCGCGCAGCCACCCTCGGCCATCACCGTGTGGGCCTTGCCGAACAGCGACTTGCACACCACCGCAACCCGCAAACCCCGTTCGCGCGCTTCGATGACCGCACGCAGCCCGGCGCCGCCCGCACCGATCACGACCACGTCATACGTGTGCCGCTCGATTTCAACCATTGAAACCCTCGCTAGCTAAATTCTGATTGATGTCGAAATGGCTTGTCAGCCAACAAATCTCAGGTCTGGGATGGTGCCGCTGGCCACCAGCGCGATGTAGAAGTCGGTGAGCATCAGCGTGCCCAGCGTGATCCAGGCGTACATCTTGTGCCGGGTGTTGATGACGCTGACCTGCGTCCAGATCCAGTACCGCACAGGGTGCTTGGAGAAATGCTTGAGCCGGCCGCCGGTGACGTGCCGGCAGGAGTGGCACGACAGCGTGTAGATCCAGAGCATGATGACGTTGCCGAGCAGGATCAGATTGCCCAGACCGAAACCGAATCCGCCGGGTCCGCTGTCGGAGTGAAACGCGACGATGGCGTCGTAGGTGTTGATCACCGAGATGATGCCGGCGATGTAGAAGAAGTACCGGTGCGTGTTCTGGATGATCAGCGGGAACCGCGTCTCGCCGGTGTAGTGGGCGCGCGGCTCGGCCACCGCGCAGGCGGTGGGCGACTGCCACACCGTGCGGTAGTAGGCGCCGCGGTAGTAGTAGCAGGTCAACCGGAACAGCAGGAGGAACGGCAGCGAGAGCGCCGCGTACGGCAGCCACCACACGTCGGGAAGGAACTGCGGCCAGATGTCGCCGGCCTCACCGCAACCCTTGCTCACGCACGGCGAGTAGAACGGCGTCAGGTAGTGGTATTTGGGGACGAAGAAGTAATTCTGTTGAAACGCCCGCGCTGTCGCATAGATGAGGAAGGCGGCGAAGCCGAGATCGATTCGCAGCGGCGACATCCACCACCGGTCGGTGCGTAGGGTGCGTTGCTGGATACGGGCGCGCGTGGGTGAAAAGACACCGGACGCAGGACGGTTCGCCGTTGGTGCGCTCATTTAGTGTGTTCCTCTTCGAACGGGCTGTAGGTCGAAGGGTACACAGAGGAAAGCCCCCCTTTTCTGGGGGGCTTGGGTTGTTCAGGCCCTGTTGTGACCGCCGACACCCTCGTCGTCGACGTCGCGCCAGAATTCGCTGTCGTACTGGGTGTCTGGAATGACGATCTTCTCGCCGGACTGCTGCACGGTGGCGCCGGCCAGGTCCAATTCGGACACGTCGGTGTCGAGCAGGTCGACGTCGGACATGATGCGGTCGGCGTCGATGACGATGCGCCGCATGGCCGGGCTGTCACCGTATCGGGCCCGCAGGGAACTCACGCACCGCCGCAGGCCGCCGATTAGGTCGTGGAGTTCGGCGAATTCGGTCGTGCCAGTCGTGCTCGTCAACGGATCTCCTCGGCAGTGTTTCGGATCACAGTACGCCCTCGATACTATCCACGGCACACGCCACACGTCAGTTTTGTTGAGCCCGGATGCCGAGGGAGCAGACACTTATGACGGGACGCACCCCGCCGGCCGAGCGGGCCGCCACGCTGCTGAAACTGCACCGGCCGGGTGACCCGGTCATCCTGCCGACCGTGTGGGATGCCTGGTCGGCGCGGCTGGCCACCGGCGCCGGATTCGCCGCCCTGACGGTGGGCAGTCACCCGATGGCGGACTCGATCGGCAAACCCGACAACGAGGGCATGTCGTTCGACGACGTCCTCGCCCGGGTCGCCCAGATCACCGCCGCCGTCGATGTCCCCGTTTCGGTGGACATCGAGTCCGGTTACGGGCAGCCGCCGGCCCGGCTGATCGAGGGCCTGCTCAGCGCCGGGGCCGTCGGGCTGAACATCGAGGACACCGTGCACTCGGAGGGCAAGCGGTTGCGGTCGGCCGGCGAACACGCCGAGCTGGTCGGCGAGCTGCGGTCGGCCGCCGACGCGGCCGGGGTGCACGTCGTCATCAATGCCCGGACGGATCTGTTCGTGCGCCAGGACGGCGAGGCGTCCGATCGCGTCGAGCGGGCGGTGGCACGGCTGAATCAGGCGGCAGCCGCCGGCGCCGATGTGCTCTATCCGGTGGGCCGCCACGACCCCGACACGTTGCGGCGCCTCACCGCGGAGCTGGAGTTGCCGGTCAACGCGATCGCGCTGCCCGACCAGGACGACCCGGCGTCGTTCGGTCCGCTGGGTGTGGCGCGCATCAGTTTCGGGCCGTTCCTGCAGGCCGCGCTGGCGACCCGGGCCAAGGAGCTGCTGGCCCGCTGGGGCTGACGCGCCGAATCCGGCGGAGCCGTTGTGACTCCGCCGGATTCGGCTGTTTCTCTCCGAACTGGCCGGAGACTATTTGGTGATCTCGATGCGCTGCGCCTGGTTGTCGGCGTATGCACCGGCGACCCGCACTGTCAGCACGCCGGCGTCATAGGTGGCCGTGATGGCATCGCCGGTGACGTGGCCGGGCAGCTGGAACGACCGGCGGAACGATCCGTACCGGATCTCCCGCAGCGTGCGGCCTGCATCTTCCCCTTCGTCTTGCGCCCGCCGATCGCGGTGCTCGCCGTGGATGACCAACCGTCCGCGGTCGACCTCCACGTTGACGTCCTGGTCGACGTCAACGCCCGGGAGCTCGACCCGTACGATCGCGTCGTCGCCGTCCTTAACGATCTCGGCGGCGGGCTTGAAGCCGCTGGTCGCCGGGGTGTTCCAGTCCGCCGCGGCGGCGGGTCCGAAAAAGTCGCGCAACCACCGGTCGGTGTCCCAGGCCGGCCGCGACCACAATGCGAGGCTGCTCATGGCGCTTCCCTTCTAATTCCTTGAACTTGATTGTGAGATTCCTGTGACCGGTGCCTGTTCGACCGGCTACTAGGTCAAACATGAGTCGACCCCGCTAAAGTTCCACCTTGTCGTTCGCCGGCAGCGAACGATCAATCACAGGCCTTCCTGTGAGTTGTGAGATCCTCGTCATAGGACCGTCACATTGGGCGAAAAGAACGTAATTTCTGGCCGTTACTCTCAAAGCCATGTCTGCAGACGGGATTTCGCGCGCCAGCTGTGCGCGTCGTCACATCATCGTAGTCGGACATGGCATGGTGGGGCACCGATTCGTCGAGGCGCTGCGCGCCCGTGACGCCGAGGAACTGTGGCGCATCACGGTTTTCGCCGAGGAGACCGACGCCGCCTACGACCGCGTCGGCCTGACCTCCTACACCGAAAGCTGGGATCGCAAGCTACTGGCATTGCCCGGCAACGAATACGAGGGTGACGAGCTGGTGCGGCTCGTGCTCAACCAGCGCGTCATCGAAATAGACCGCGCCGCAAAGACAGTGACGACGGCGGACGGCCAGCGGCACGCGTATGACACGTTGGTCCTGGCGACCGGGTCGTACGCGTTCGTGCCCCCGGTGCCGGGCCACGACCTGCCCGCATGCCACGTGTACCGCACGCTCGACGACCTCGACGCCATCCGCGCCGACGCCCAGCGCACGGTCGAAACCTCGCACGCCACCGCGGGTGTCGTGATCGGCGGCGGCCTGCTGGGCCTGGAGGCCGCTAACGCGCTGCGCCAGTTCGGGTTGCAGACTCACGTCATCGAGATGATGCCGCGGCTGATGGCCCAACAGATCGACGAGGCCGGCGGTGGGCTGCTGGCCAGGATGATCGGCGAGCTCGGTATCTCGGTGCACGTCGGCACCGGAACCGAATCGATCGAGGCGGTCGAGCATTCGGACGGCACCACCTCGGTGCGGGTGAGTCTGACCGACGGCCAGGTCATCGACGCCGGTCTGGTGATCTTCGCCGCCGGCATCCGGCCGCGCGACGAGCTCGCGACCGCCGCCGGACTGACGCGCGCCGAGCGTGGCGGGGTGCTCACCGACGTGGCTTGCCAGACAAGCGATCCCGACATCTACGCGATCGGTGAGGTCGCCGCGATCGGCGGTCGGTGCTACGGCCTGGTGGGTCCCGGTTACACCTCCGCCGAGGTGGTGGCCGACCGGTTGTTGGACGGCGTCGCGGAGTTCGGCGAGGCGGACCTGTCCACGAAGCTCAAACTGCTGGGCGTCGACGTGGCCAGCTTCGGCGACGCGATGGGGACCACCGAGAACTGCCTCGAGGTCGCCATCAACGACGCGGTCAACCGCACCTACGCCAAGCTCGTGCTCTCCGACGACGCCAAGACGCTGCTCGGCGGCGTGCTGGTCGGTGACGCCTCGTCCTACGGCGTGCTGCGGCCCATGGTCGGCAGCGAGCTGCCCGGCGACCCGCTGGCACTGATCGCACCGGCCTCCTCCGGCGGCGGCACCGCGTTGGGTGTTGGGGCGCTACCGGATTCGGCGCAGATCTGCTCGTGCAACAACGTCACCAAGGGCGATCTGAAGTGCGCGATCGCCGACGGCTGCGCCGATGTCCCCGCGCTCAAGGCGTGCACCTCGGCGGGCACCTCGTGTGGGTCATGCGTCCCGCTGCTCAAGCAGCTGCTGGAAGCCGAGGGCGTGGAACAGTCCAAGGCGCTCTGCGAGCACTTCAGCCAATCGCGCGCGGAGCTTTTCGAGATCATCTCCGCCACCGAGATCCGCACCTTCTCCGGGCTGCTGGAGCGCTTCGGCCGCGGAAAGGGTTGCGACATCTGCAAACCCGTGGTCGCCTCCATCCTGGCCTCCACCGGGTCGGACCACATCCTCGAAGGCGAGCAGGCCTCGCTGCAGGATTCCAACGACCACTTCCTGGCCAACATCCAGAAGAACGGCAGCTACTCGGTGGTGCCCCGAGTCCCCGGCGGGGACATCAAGCCGGAGCACCTGATCCTGATCGGCCAGATCGCCCAAGACTTCGGGCTCTACACCAAGATCACCGGCGGGCAGCGGATCGACATGTTCGGCGCGCGGGTGGACCAACTGCCGGAGATCTGGAAGCGCCTCGTCGACGGTGGCATGGAATCGGGCCATGCGTACGGCAAGGCCTTACGCACGGTGAAGAGCTGCGTGGGAACCGACTGGTGCCGTTACGGGCAGCAGGATTCGGTGCAGCTGGCCATCGATTTGGAACTGCGCTACCGCGGCTTGCGGGCACCGCACAAGATCAAGATGGGCGTCTCGGGCTGCGCGCGAGAGTGCGCCGAGGCGCGGTCCAAGGACGTCGGCGTCATCGCCACCGAAAAGGGCTGGAACCTGTACGTCGGGGGCAACGGCGGCATGACGCCCAAACACGCGCAGCTGCTGGCCAGCGACCTGGACACCGAAACGCTGGTCCGCTACGTCGACCGGTTCGTCATGTACTACATCCGGACGGCCGACCGGCTGCAACGCACGGCGCCGTGGGTCGACTCGCTCGACGGCGGGCTCGACCACGTGCGCGAGGTGGTGTGCGACGACTCGCTCGGCCTGGCCGGGGAATTCGAAGCCGCAATGGAGCGGCACGTCGAGAACTACAAGTGCGAATGGAAGGGCGTGCTGGACGACCCGGACAAGCTGTCACGGTTCGTGTCGTTCGTCAACGCCCCGGACGCCGTCGATTCGACGGTGGCGTTCACCGAGCACGCCGGCCGCAAAATCCCTGTGTCCATTGGTATGCCGCGGGTCCGTGCGGCGACAACGGAGGAATGAGGAACCGATCATGACACTTCTCAACGACATTGCGGTGTGGACCAGCGCGTGCGCGTACGAGCACCTCATTCCGGGTCGCGGCGTCGGCGTGCTGCTCGACGACGGTTCCCAGGCGGCGTTGTTCCGGCTCGACGACGGCTCGGTGTACGCGGTCGGCAACGTCGACCCGTTCTCCGGGGCCGCGGTGCTTTCCCGCGGGATCGTGGGTGACCGCGACGGCTGCGTCACGGTTCAGTCGCCCATCTTGAAGCAGGCGTTCTCGCTCGAAGACGGTTCCTGCCTGGATGATCCGACCGTTTCGGTGCCGGTGTACCCGGTGCGGATCACCGACGACGGCTACGTTCAGGTCGCGCGCGACTACCAGCCGCGGGCCGCCTGAGGCCGAACGCCGGGTTCAGCGGGTGATGTCGCCGACCAGGTAGCGCTGCATCGTCGGCCCGATCGCGTCGACGAGTGCGTCCACCGGCATGGAGTGCAGCGGCTCGGATCGGATGCCGTAGCGCATGATGCCCAGGCCCACCAATTGCGAGGCGCACAGCGAGGCCCGCAGGGCCGCCTTGTCGGCGCCCAGAATCTTCAGCAGTGGGCCGAAGACGGGTCCGATGAACATGCCCTGCACGATTTCGGCGGTCTTCGCCATTCCCGTCGACGCGACGGCACTGGCCGCGAACGGGCCGCCGCCGGCGGCGTCCCACGTCGTGATCAGCATGCGCAGGGTACGCCGGCCCACCTGATTGGCACCGCCCGTGACGATCCGGTCGATGAATTCCGGTGTGCCGAAGGGCAACCGCAGCATCTTGGCGACCGGGTCGAGGATCCCATGCGACTGCTCTTCGCGACGGGGCATGGTGCCAGGATCGCCCGTCGGCGACCAAAGATCAAGGAACGCCGAGCACCGGCGCGCCTCGCCGGCAGGCGATTTGCGCTAGGGAAGGGAAATTGTGGTTCGAGGGTGGGCCGGCTGATGCGGGCTCGATCGGCGCGACGCGTGCCGGGCCGTCCGGGCGAGGACCGGCGGCAGCGCCCGGCGAAAGCGGTTCGCGACCAGCCGCGCCAGCCCCGGGTGGGTGCCCAGCGGCTCGCTGACCAGGTCGGCGCCACACCCGTGCAGCCGTTGTTGGAACAGGCCGTCGGCCAGTAGATACGAAGCGACCACGACGCGTCCGCCGGTGCGGCGCGCCCGTGCCCGATCCACGGCCTCTGGCACCGGCGGATCACCGGTGGCCGCGAACGCCAGGCTCACCCGGGACCCGGTCAGCGCCGACAACAGCGTCGCCGTGGTGTGCAGATCGGCGCGGGCCTTGTCGTCGGATGTCCCCGCGGCCGCCAGGATCACCGAATCGCCCGGCCGCCAACCGCATTTCAGCAGTTGATCGCCGACGATCCGGGCGATCTGACCGCTCGGGCCCAACGCGGGGGTGACGGTCACGTTCGGGTGTCCACTGATCTCGACGTGTGACGGCAGGTCCGCCCGTACGTGGTATCCGCGCGACAGGAACGCGGGCACCACGATGGCGGGCCGTTCGGCGGCCTTCGCGCGCGCCAGGACTTCGCTGGGGGTGGGGCCGAGAACATCCACGAAGGCAACGTCTACCGTGCTGCGGACGAGCGTACTCACCTGTGCCGCAAGGTCTTCGATCATCGCAACGCCACCCGGCCTGCGGGTGCCGTGGGCTACCAGGATCAATGCCATGTGGAGTCTCCCGGATGGTCGACCGCGAGCCGGTAACCGCGCTTGACGACGGTCGCAACGATGTTCTTGTCGCCCAGCGCCGTTCGCAGCCGCAGCACTGCGGTATCGACGGCGTGGGGATCATTGCTGTTGCCGGGAAGTACCCGCAGCAAGTCGTTGCGTGCGACGACATCGCCGGGACGTTGTGCCAGTGCGCGCAGGGTAGCCATGCTCGATCCCGACAGCGACTGCACCGACCCGTCGACCAGCACGCACGTTCCGCGGATCTCGATGTCGTGCCCGGCCGCGCGGATGGTGCACGACCGCAGCGGCGGGAGCTCCTGGGCGATGTGACGGGCCAACGCGCCCAACCGCATTCGCTCGGGCGAGGACGTCGGGATCCCCGCGCGGATCAACGGCTGGGCGGTGACCGGGCCGACGCACATCGCATGCACGTCGCTGCGAAGCGCTTGCAGCAGTTGGTCTTCGATGCCCAGCTCGCGGCTGCGTTCCAGCAGCGCCGCGCCGGCGGGCGCCGAGGTGAAGGTCACGGCGTCGAATTGCCGGCGCGCGACCGAGGCGACGAGTTGGTCGAAGTCACCGCCGGCCGGCGTCGGCTTCCACCGGTACACATGGATGGGAACCACCTGCGCGCCCGCCGCCCGCAATCCGTTGATGAACTCCGGGAAGGGATCCCAACCGTCGGCTGCACCGTGCAGCTGGACGGCGATGCGCTTGCCGGCGACGTCCGACTCGAGGAGATAGCGCAGGACTTCGCGCGACGACTCTGACTTGGGGGACCACTCCTCGTGCAGCCCGGCGGCCCGCAACGCGCCGGTCGCCTTCGGGCCGCGCGCCACGATCCGCGACTTGGCAAGCGACGCCAGCAGCTGGGTCGCCAGCCCCCAGCCGTCGGCCGCGGCGACCCAGCCGCGGAAGCCTATGCCGGTGTGCGCCACCAAGATATCGGGTGGATCGGCGATCACCGCTTCGGTGTGATTCTGCAGTTCGGCGTCTTCGGGCAGCGCGATGATGTTGATGGCCGCGGCGCTGGAGACCTCCGCGCCGTTACGGCGCAGCAACGCGCACAGCTCCTCAGCGCGGTTCGCCGACGTGACGGCGATCCGGTAGCCGGTCAGCGGCGCGGAGTCTGGTGGGGCCAGTTGAGGGGCCATATGAATTGTGTATGCCTGCGACGTTTCGGTTGCGTTACCTGTCAATTGCTGTGGCATTGCCCGTGTTGCGAGTCCGCTCACACGCGGGCGGCCTCGGTATCCGGCGCCGATCCGGACAAGCCCGGGGCGGACGCGGGACGGCGTACGTAGACCACCCACGTCATGATCGCCGCGACGATGTACGAGCTCAGAAAGACCCAGTAGGCAGATGTTTCCGTGCCGGTGCTCAGGTACGACTGGCGCAGCGCCAGGTTGATTCCCACGCCCCCCAACGCCCCGACGGCCGAACAGATGCCGATCAGGGATCCCGACATGGCGCGGGCCCAATGACGGCGCTCGTCCTCGCTCGTGTTCAGCGACCGACTGCGCGCCTCGTAGACCGAGGGGATCAGCTTGAAGACCGAGCCGTTGCCCATGCCGGACAGGACGAACAGCACCATGAAGCCGGTGACGTAGCCGATCATGCTGGCGGAGTGCGCCGCGGCGTGGTGATCGTCGAGGGTGCTGACGGTGACCAGAAGCCCGGCGGCCACGGTCATGCCGGCGAGTACGCCCAGGGTGACGCGGCTGCCGCCGACGCGGTCGGACAGCCGGCCGCCGTAGATGCGTGCCAGCGAACCCAGCAGTGGCCCGATGAAGGCCACCTGGGCGGCGTGTAGGGCCGCATGTTTGGCGCTTTCCCCGCTTTCGGCGAAGTTCACCTGCATCACCTGCCCGAAGGCGAAGGAAAACCCGATCCAGGAGCCGAACGTGGCGATGTAGAGCAGCGAGATCACCTGGGTATCGCGCTCGAACAGGATCGAGCGCATGGTGCTCAACCGGGTGCCGTGGTGAATGTCGTCCATGAACGACGCGGCCGCGATACCGACCATGGTGAGGAACACCAGGTACACAGCGCAGACCCAGTACGGCGCCTTATGCCCGGCCGCGGCCAGCGCCAGCAGGCCGACCAGCTGGATCACCGCGACCCCGACGTTGGCGACGCCGGCGTTGATGGCCAGCGCGCCGCCCTTGAGCCGCTGCGGATAGAAGGCGTTGACGTTGGCCAGCGAGGCCGCGTAATTGCCGCCGCCGAGCCCGGTCATGGCCGCGCACACCACGAACAACCACAGTGGCAGACCGGGATTGGCCAGCAACACAATCGTGAGGGCCGTCGGGATCAACAACACGAAGGCCGAGAACGTCGTCCAGGTGCGGCCGCCGAAGGCGGCGATACCCAGGGTGTAGGGAATGCGGACACAGCCCCCGACCAGGGTCGCGACCGCGCCGAGCAGCAGCTTGTCGCCGGCGGAGAAGCCGTAGACGGAACCGGGCATGAACAGCGCCATCACCGGCCACAGGGTCCAGATCGAAAACGCCACGTGGTCACCGGCAATGGTGCACAGCAGGTTGCGGCGGGCGATGTTCTTGTTGCCGGCCTCCCAGGCCGCCGCGTCCTCCGGATTCCAGTCCGCCTGTCTCCCAACGACCTCGAACCGGTTGGCGCGCATACAGATTCCTCTCCTCCGGTCTCACGAAATCGCCGCATCCGGCCGCCGCCGTGCCAGGGGTCACCGCGCTCGCCCGATACCGGGAGAGCTGTTCAGGGGCGGCTTTCGACACTTGGGCACCCCAGATCATGGGGCATGCCTTGCCGTGCGGTCCGATGCTCACATTTACGACGCGAGCGGGTCAACCGGAGGGGGCCGTTATCGGCTGTTAGTTGTTTACCAATTGTCTGGTAGATCCCTGGGGGCTGCTTAGCGCGCGAGTGTGCGGTTCCTCCAGCCTGAATCGGCACCGCCACCAAGTGATTTCACGCATAGGCGCCTGCTCGTGTGAGCTGGAATACGGTACCGCCCCCCGCACCGACTATGCCCGCACGAGATGCGTTAGGAAAAGGGCCAACTCGCGGCACCGGAGTGGGCGCCGACCAAAGCCCTGGGCCGCGCCCAGTGCAGCCGCACCGCCTGGCCGGGCCGGACCTGGGCGATCTTGTCCACGTCCTCGTCGACCACCACCCCGATCACCGGATAGCCGCCGGTGACCGGATGGTCGGGACCCAGGATCACCGGTAAACCGTTGGGCGGCACCTGGATTGCGCCGCGGGTAGCACCCTCGCTGGGCAGCTGCCGGTCCGGATAGCAGTGCTGCAGCGGCCGACCCGTCAGCCGCATCCCCACCCGGTCGGTGCGATCGGACGCCATCCAGTACGTGTGCACCAAGCGGTCTGGCTCGACGAACCAATCGTCACGCGGCCCGGGCACCACGAACAGGTCGACGGCGCCCCCGGTGATGGCCGCGACCGGCGCCTGGTCCAATTCGGGATAGGCATCGGTGTGCTCGCCGATGGGCAGGCGGTCGCCGCTCCGCAGCGGCGCCGGCCCGATGCCCGACATCACGTCGTAGCTGCGCGAGCCCAGCACCGGGTCCACACAGATGCCGCCGCGGATCGCCAAATAGCTACGCAGGCCCGCGCGGGGCACGCCCAGCGAGATCACCTCGCCATCGCGCACATGGTGAATGCTGTTGGTGCCGAACTTGATTCCGTTGACCGTCGGGTCGGTGTCCGCACCCGTCACCGCGATGTCCACGTCACCGCCGGTGACCCTGGCCGCGAAGCCACCGAACGTCACCTCCACGGTGGCACGGTCGTCGGGATTGGCCACCAGCCGGTTGGCCAGCCTGTGCGCGCGCCGGTCGGCGGCTCCGGACCGGCTCACCCCCAGGTGGGCAAGCCCCGGGCGACCGCGGTCTTGGAGGACGGCGAACGGTCCGGTGCGCAGGATCTCCAGGATCGGCACGGCTATCTCCTTAGCTATGGTGGCGAACCGCTTCGCCCGGCTACGTCGCGGTCACGATCGTCACCGACTAGACGGCCCGGAACTGAACCCACATGCCCTGCGTCAACAACGCGGGGTTCGGGCGCTGCAGATCCCACAGCGCGGCGTCGGTGCGGCCGATGAGTTGCCAACCCCCGGGGGACCGGCGCGGATACACGGCGCTGAATTCACCGGCCAGGCCCACGGAACCCGCCGGCACGGAGGTGCGCGGCTCCGCGCGGCGCTGCACGCGTAGCCGCGGGTCGCCGTCGACCAGATACGCGAAACCGGGTGCGAATCCGCTGAAGCCGACCCGCCACAGCGTTGCGGTGTGGGCGTCGATCACTCCGGCGATGCTCAAACCGGTGTGGCCGGCGACCGCGGCGAGGTCGGGACCGTCGTAAACGACGTCGATGACCACGTCGGCGCGGCGCTCCGAGGAGGCGTCCGGGGTGGCGGCCACGCGCAGCTTACGCAGCCGCTGGCGGATGACGCCTTGGTAGCGGGGGCCGTCCAGCTTCACCAGCACCGTGCGGGCCGCCGGGACGACGTCGACCACGCCCGGTATCGCCGCGTCGCGCAGCGCGTCCGCCCATGCCAGCACCTCAGCGGTATTGCCGCATTGCACCATCAGCGCGCGGTCGCCGTAGTCCACAACGGTGTTACCGACGAGGTCGGTCGGCAGGTGGTGGGCGAGGTCGCCGCTAAGATCCGTCACGCTCATTACTCGACGGTAACTCCGGGATCGGCGCCTGTGCGAGGGGTAGCGACGGATTTTCGAGCACTGCCAGAGCTGCCTTAGCAAACGCTCAAACAGCCGCGGCGAGCCCGGGTGGCTAGCCCAGAATCTTGGTGAGCAGCGGGGGCAGTTGGTCGGCGATGACGGGGTAGCTCAGCGGCGACGCGAACGCGATGGCGCCGGCCTGTTCCTTCGTGGTGAAGATGTTCCGATTCTGCGCGGTGGTGAGCGACCCGGCGACTTCGGGGTCGGCCAGGATCGCCTTCTGATCGTCCGGGCTCTGGGTCGTCCAGATCACCACGTCGGCGGACTCGAGCACCGCTTTGATGTGGTCGCGCGGAATCATGGCCCGCTGACCGGTGCCGAATGGCTTGATGGTGTCGGAGATGACCAGCCCCATCTGATTCAGGAAATCCGTCCGCCAGCCCGCCATGGTGGCGGTGACGGTGCCCTGCTCCGGCGCGCCGTGCATCAGCAGCGCCTTCTTGCCGGTCCATTGTTGATTCTTCTTGCCGATGTCGGTGAACTTCTGGTCGACGCCGTCGACCGACGACTTCATCTGGTCGGCCTTGAAGACCGCCTGGCCGACGGTGGTTGCCTGTTCTTTCCACGGTTCGAAGAAGGCTTCGCCGTCCGACTGCGCGATGGTCGGGGCGATCGCGGACAGTTTCTGATACGTGTCGGCGTCCAGGCCGGCGTTGACGGCCACGATCAGGTCCGGTTTCAGGCCGGCGATCTGGTCGACGGGAACGCCGTTGTCCAGGTTCAGCACCGCCGGCTGCGCACCGCCGAGTTTGGGCGCGGCCCAGGGCCAGACCGCGAAGGGCTGGTCACCGAACCAGTTGGTCACCGCGATCGGCACCACGCCGACCGCCAGCAGGTCGTCCTGTTCGGTGTAGCCGGCGCTGACGACACGCTTGGGGGGTTCTTTGACGACGGTCTGACCGAACAGGTGGGTGACCGTCACCGATCCCGGGGTCGCTCCGGGGGCCGCACTGCGTGACGAGCATCCCGAGGAGAACGCGGTCGCACCGCCGATCGCGGCGACCCCGGCAGCACCTGCGAGCTGCAAGAATCCCCGTCGATTCCATCCCTGTCGCATCGCGTGAGAGTATCGCGTTCCGCCCGTTCAGATGCATCGCCGCGCGGTTGGGACCCGTCAGCCCAGCGGCATGCCGGCGTCCATGAAATCCAGGGCGCGATAGATCGTGTCGGCGGTCTTCGGCGCGCCGTCGAAAGCGGCCATCATGGCACCCGTCAACGCCCCCGCGAACACTCGGACTTCGAAATCGTCTGCGGCACGGCCGATCCGGTGCGCGATGGCCTCGGCGGCGACCGTCACGGTGCGGTAGTACTCGTCGTACATCGCGGCCTTGAGTTCGGGTATGGAGAACATCAGGCGTTGCCGGGTGCTCTCGAACTCGAGCTGGTCGTCGGGCAGCTGGGCGATGACGGCCTCGTAGGCCCGGCGGAAGGCCTGCGCCGGAGACAGGTCGCGCGGCTGGGCCTTCAACGCGTCGAGGATCAGCGGGTCGAGGTCGTCGGCCAGCAGCAGCGATTCCTTCGATCCGAAGTAGCGGAAGAAGGTGCTCGGCGACACGTCGGCCGCCTCAGCGATCTGTTCCACGGTGGTGGCGGCGTACCCGTTCTGCTCGATGAGGCGAAACGCCTCGCGCCTGATGGCGCGGCGGGTCTTGATCTTCTTGCGCTCCCGTAGCCCCGGGGGAGCCCCAGTCACCTGCATGCGCCGATTGTCGCGCATCGGCGCCTCGTCGTGGGCGCGCGTTGCGGAAGTACGCAGTCGCGGACAGTGAGTTACCGGTCTAGCTGCGCTTGTACGGTTTCGCCGGGTCGCGGCGCCGCGGTGGGCGTCGCCTGGGTGGCGAATGCTACCGCCGCGCGCACGGCCTTGGGGTTGCGCAGGATCCGGTAGTGCGCGAGGCGCCCAAGGCCGTGCGTGGCGGTCAGGCTTGCCCCCGGCCACGCTGAGGCCAAGTCCTCGCTCATCGCAAAGGGGCTGTCGGGGTCGTCGGGGTCGTGCAGGATCAGCAGCGGAGGCGGATCGTCGATGCACGAGGCCAGATGGGTCAGGTCGGAATGCAGCAACGGGAATCCCAGTCGGCGGTCGAGTCGGCGGTGCAGAGCGTCGCGGATGCGCGGGCCGAAGCCGTGCCGCTGCGCGAACCAGTCGAGGTAGAACGCGAAGCCGCCCATCGGTGCCAGGAAGACCAGGCGCTCCGCGCGTGCTCCCCAGGACAGCGCCAGTGCGGTGGCCTTGGCGCCCAGGGAGTGCGCAATGATCGCTTGCGCGGGCCCGTAGGCGTCCACCATGGCTTTGACCGCTTGGGCACATTCGCCGATCGTCGTGCGGCCGGGCGCCAATCCGCCGGGGTCGGATTCCTGGTGGCTGGGGAGGTCGAAGGCAATCACTCGATGGCCCGCCGCTAGGAGGGGTTTGACGAACACTCCGAGGTGCGCACGGCATCCGCCCCAGCCGTGTATCAGGTACACCGGCGGCCCCTGGCCCCAGGCTTCGCCGACGATTCTGTGACCGGACCATGACGCTTCCACAGGTTCACTGGCGCCCACGCCGGGCGGCATGCGGGCCGATGTCGTCTCGGGCGGTGTGCACCACAGTTCGATGGCCCAGCGCGCACCCAGTCGCGGTGCCGTCCGCTCGAGAATGCCGAATGCTCTGCGCACGCGCGGTGAGACGGGGGGTTCTAGACCCGATCCTTCGCCCGCGCGTGGGGCATCGAAATCGCTCATGAATGCAGTTCCTATCCGGGCCGTGGCAACGTCGGGTGCTCAGCCGGCCGCTTCCGGCACGGTCATAGTGTCGCGGTCGAGATCGCTGAGGACTCCGCGGGTGGTCGATTCGGCGGGATTCGGCGAAGAGCGACGCGACCTCCATCTTGCCCTGGATGCGTTGCGTTGCGGAGTTCTGACAAACGGGGCAGGGCCGTTGCGATTTCTGCGTATCGCCCACGTAACTGTGCACACCCCGGCCGGTAACAGGGCATCTCTAGCGTCGAGTCGTCACTGCCCGCGCCTCACGAAACTCAGGAGTCCCACCAGATGACCACGACCATCAGCCCCGTAACGCAGCCCGCGCCCACGCGCGAGCGTCATGCGGGACGGCACTGGATCGATGACTGGCGGCCCGAAGACCCCGACTTCTGGGAGACCACCGGCAAGCCGATCGCTCGCCGGAACCTGATCTTCTCGATCTTCGCCGAGCATGTCGGATTCAGCGTGTGGATGCTGTGGAGCATCGTGGTGGTTCACATGACCGCGGTCGGCGGACCCGGCCACCCCGCCGCGTCCGGGTGGGCGCTGACCGCCAGCCAGGCCCTGTGCCTGGTCGCCGTCCCCAGCGGCGTCGGGGCGTTCCTGAGATTGCCCTACACCTTCGCGGTTCCGCTGTTCGGCGGCCGCAACTGGACCACCATCTCGGCGGCGCTGCTGCTCATCCCGTGCCTGCTGCTGGCCTGGGCGGTGAGCCATCCGGGCCTGCCGTTCGGCGCCCTGGTGGCGATCGCCGCGACCGCCGGCTTCGGCGGCGGCAACTTCGCCTCGTCGATGGCCAACATCTCGTTCTTCTACCCGGAGAAAGACAAGGGCTGGGCGCTGGGCCTGAATGCGGCCGGCGGCAACATCGGCGTGGCGGTAGTGCAAAAGATCATTCCGCCCATCGTCATCGCCGGTGGTGGGATGGCGCTGTCGCGCGCCGGCCTGTGCTACGTACCGCTGGCCGTCGTGGCCGCGGTCTGCGCGTTCCTGTTCATGAACAACCTCACCGAGGCCAAGGCCGACGTGCGCCCGGTGCTGGAGTCGCTGCGGCACCCGGACACCTGGATCATGTCGCTGCTCTACATCGGCACCTTCGGGTCGTTCATCGGTTACTCGGCGGCCTTCCCCACCCTGCTGAAGACGGTTTTCGGGCGCGGTGACATCGCCCTGGCGTGGGCCTTCCTGGGTGCGGGCATCGGATCGGTCATCAGGCCCCTCGGCGGAAAGCTGGCCGACCGGATCGGCGGGGCCCGCATCACCGCCGCGAGCTTCGTGATGCTGGCGATCGGGGCGGGGGCCGCGTTGTGGTCGGTGCAGGCGGTCAACCTGCCGGCGTTCTTCGCCAGCTTCATGTTCCTGTTCGTGGCGACCGGCATCGGCAACGGCTCGACCTATCGGATGATTTCGCGGATCTTCAAGATCAAGGGCGAACTGGCCGGGGGCGATCCGGAGACCATGGTGGCCATGCGCCGCCAGGCCGCCGGGGCGCTGGGCGTCATCTCGGCGGTGGGTGCGTTCGGCGGGTTCGTGGTTCCGCTGGCGTACGCGTGGTCGAAGTCGCAGTTCGGCGGCATCGAACCGGCGCTGCGGTTCTACATCGTGTTCTTCCTGGGCCTGCTCGGCGTCACGTGGTACTGCTACCTGCGCAAGCACAACGCGGTCACGCGGGTGGGGATCTAGGCGAGGCCCGGCGTCAGGTCGACGGCTTCTGCTTTCCGCCGTATCCGTCCCAAGGGCTGTAGTCGGCGATCAGGTCTTCCTGGGGTGGCCGTTCGTCTCCCGGAACGTGCTGCAGGTTGATCCGGATCCGGTACCAGATCGAACTGGGCCCGCGCATCCCGTCGACCAGGACGTCGACCGGCTCGAGTCGGCGGGCCGCGGCGGGATAGCGGTCGCGCCAGACGTCCAGCGCCGCCAGCGCCTCGTCCTTGGTCTTGGTGCGGGCGATCTCGATCAGGGGCATCGTCGATTGCCGCCGGCCTGCCGCTCCGCTGCCGCGCGTGCCCGACCCCTTCGGAGCGCGTTCGGGCGGCCCCATCTCCTCGGCCAGCACCAGCAGCCGGTCGAGCTCGCCGACGGCGTCGTCCATTGCCTCCCACGGGTCGCCCAGTTCGGCAAACCGGTCGGGCACGGTGTCGATGGTGAACGCCGCGGGGTCGCAGCCGGCGACCTCGTCCCAGTGCAGCGGGGTCGAGACCCGGGCATCGGGCGTCGCCCGCACCGAGTACGCCGACGCGACCGTGCGGTCCTTCGCGTTCTGGTTGAAGTCGACGAACACCCCTTCGCGTTCTTCCTTCCACCAGCGGCTGGTCGCCGCCTCGGGCAGGCGCCGCTCGACTTCGCGGGCGACGGTCTGCGCGGCGAGCCGCACCTGGCGGAACTCCCAGCGCGGGGCGATGCGGGCGTAGATGTGGAAGCCGCGCGATCCCGACGTCTTCGGCCACGCCGTCAGGCCGTAGTCCTCCAGCACCTCGCGGGCCACCAGCGCGACGTCGACGATGCGCCGCCAGGACACCCCGGGCATCGGGTCCAAGTCCACCCGCAGCTCGTCGGGGTGATCGAGGTCCTCGGCGAGCACCGGATGGGGGTTGAGGTCGACGCATCCCAGGTTGACCGCCCAGGCCAGCCCCGCCGCATCGTGGATCACCGCCTCGGCGGCGGAAGTGCCTCGGGCGTAACGCAGTTCGGCGACGTCGACCCAGTCCGGCCGTTTGACCGGTGCGCGCTTCTGGAACACCGCTTCCTCCGTGATGCCCTTGACGAAGCGCTTCAGGATCATCGGGCGGCCGGCCACGCCGCGCAGTGCGCCGTCGGCCACCGCCAGGTAATAGCGGACCAGGTCGAGCTTGGTGTACGGGCCAGCGGAGAATCCAGCGGATTCGCCGGCGCTCGCCGGGGGGAACACCACCTTGTCCGGGTGCGTGATGGTGACCTCGCGCCCGGCCACCTCCAGCGAAACCGGACCCATGTTCATCATCGTAAGTCGGTGGGTACTTACCCCTGGTAATGCGACGGACGTCACATAGGGTGGGATCCATGCCTAATCTGATCGGCCTGCCCGGGCAGGCGGTTTCCAAGGTTCAGCAATACGCGGAGCGCGGTCTAGCGGAGCTGCACTATGTCCGCAAAATTCTCGAAGCCGGGGGCTTTCCGCTGGAGCCTCCCCAGAACCTTGCCGCGATGGTCAGCGACATCCGCAAATGGGGCGAGATCGGGATGCTTCCTGCCCTGCACGCCCGGCGCACCCCGGACAAGGTGGCCATCATCGACGATGACGGCGAGTTGACGTGGAAGGAGCTCGACGACGCCGCCAACGCGGTTGCCCACGGCCTGCTGGACAAGGGCGTCAAAGGCGGCGACGGCGTCGCGATCCTGGCCCGCAACAGCCGCTGGTTTTCCATCGCCGAGTTCGGATGCGCCCGGGTCGGTGCTCGCATCATCCTGCTGAACAGTTCGTTCTCCGGGCCACAGATCAAGGAGGTGTCCGAGCGCGAGGACGCCAAGCTGATCATCTACGACGACGAATACTGCGAGGACGTCAGCAAGGCCGACCCGCCGCTGGGCAAGCTGCGGGCGCTGGGTACCAATCCCGACTCCGACAAGAAGTCGGGCAGCAAAGACGAGACACTTGCCGAGGTGATCGAACACAGCAGCGGCAAGCCCGCACCCAAGGCGGACAAGCATTCGTCGATCATCATCCTGACCAGCGGCACGACCGGCACCCCCAAGGGTGCGAACCGCAGCACCCCGCCGACCTTGGCACCCATCGGCGGCATCCTGTCGCATGTCCCGTTCAAGGCCGGCGAGGTGACGGCGCTTCCCGCGCCGATGTTCCACGCGCTGGGCTTCCTGCACGCCACCATCGGAGCGTTCCTGGGCTCGACGCTGGTGCTGCACCGAAAGTTCAAGCCGGACGTGGTGTTGAAGGACATCGCGAAGCACAAGACGACCGCGATCGTCGTCGTCCCGGTGATGTTGTCCCGGATGCTGGACGCCCTGGAGAAGATGGACGAGAAGCCCGATTTGTCTTGCCTGCGAATCGTTTTCGTCTCCGGTTCGGCGTTGAACGCCGATGTCGCCGAGCGGGGTCTCAAAGAGCTCGGGGACGTCATCTACAACATGTACGGTTCGACGGAGATCGCGTTTGCCACCATCGCCGAACCCAAGCACCTCAAGCACAACCCGTCGACGGCGGGACCGGTCGTCAAAGGCGTCAAGGTCAAGATCTACGACGAAAACGGCAAGGAGCTGCCGCAGGGCGAGGTCGGCCGCATCTTCGTCGGCAACGCCTTTCCGTTCGAGGGTTACACCGGCGGCGGCAAGAAGCAGATCATCGACGGGCTGTTGTCCTCGGGCGATGTCGGCTACTTCGACGAGCACAACCTGCTGTACATCAGCGGCCGCGACGACGAGATGATCGTGTCGGGCGGCGAGAACGTCTTCCCCGCGGAAGTCGAGGACTGCCTCAGCGGGCATCCCGAGGTGGTCGAGGCCACGGCGATCGGTGTGGAAGACAAGGAGTGGGGTCACCGCTTGCGCGCCTTCGTGGTCAAGAAGGACGGCTCCGACGTCGACGAGGACACCCTGAAGAAGCACGTGAAGGACCAGTTGGCCAAGTACAAGGTGCCTCGTGAGGTGGTCTTCCTCGACGAGTTGCCGCGTAACCCGACGGGCAAGATCCTCAAGCGCGAATTGCGCGAAATGGACGTCGAATAGCCCATTCGGGGGCGGCGGGCGTCCGTTCGTTGGGCGGGTTAGCGCCGGTCTTTGATGGCGCGGGTTATTTGCGCCGTGAGCTTGGGGTCGACCAGTAGTTGATCGATCAGCGCCGTGAGCACCTCTTGCCCGGTCACCCGGGCGACTCCCAGCCGGTCGGCGGCTTCACGCTGCCAGATGTCGAGTGCGCGGTGAGTGGCCGCCGCGAGGTCGACGGTTCGGCGCGTGCGCTGGGTGCGTCCCGGCTGGCCGGCCGGCGGCGGGCTGGCGATCCGCGGGCGGCCCTGCCCGAGACTGAGACGTTCGGTGGGGGCGGCGTCCCCGGAGGGCCCGTTGGCCGAGTTAGGCGCGCGAAAGGCCCCAACGCCGGGTCCGCTGTGGCCGCTGTTGAAGTTCACTTCGGTGTCTTCCTCCGTGAGTGCCAATCAGTAAATCAGCGCTCGGTGCCGTTGTGTCAATACTGATTCTGTCACCGACGCCGGCGTAAGTCGCGTCGCCGGGCGCCTACGTTCCGGTCACGAGCCGCCCGGGCCGGGGGCGCAGCTGCGTGCGCGACGGCACCTCAGCACCGCACATTACGAAAGTAGCTGTTTGCTCGGCAACCATTAAATCGGCGCGGCCAATGACACGGTTGGCTATTTTTCGAAATACCGCCGAATCCACGCATCCGTTGACACGGAAAGCCTGACATCAGTGAACGCGTAGTCCGCAGATCAGTACCTCAGTAAACCTTTTGTACGCTGCGTAAATCGAGTTTTTGATGCCAGAAAGGCGTCAGTATTCGAGGACAAGTTAAATTGCACGAATGCGTAAATCATATTGCCGAATATCGAGGGCTGTTGCGCGATTGTTATCCAATTCACAGTCAAAAAAGACAAATCTCCCTTGTTTGCCGGAAAACGCGCAACTAACGTTTTAACCAGCGATAGCGAGTGGTTGGAAGGAATGACTTCGATGATCTCCCGGCGATCATTGCGCGGCGCGGCCGCAGGTGCCATAGGTGCCGGAGCTGTGGCCGGCGCGCTGCTTTTTTGCGGCGCGCCCACGGCTCAGGCCGGCCCGGCGTCCGCACCCACCACGAGCTTCGCCAGTGCTGGGCCGCACAGCGGACCGGGCTTCATCCCCGATCGCCCCGGCGGTCGCGGATGGGGCGGCCATGATGGTCGGGGAAATGGCAATGGGGGGCACGGCAACTGGAGCTGTGGCGGTGGCTACTGGGGCCCCCAGCACTGGTGGAACTGGTGGTGGTAACCACCATCTCCGCGCGGTAACGGCCCTCGCCGACACGCCAACCCTCGGGATGGCCGACCGCGTCCGGGGAACCATGCCGGCCTGACCTAGTCAGGTCGGCATGGCCCTGTTTTGGGGCTTTGTGCGACGTTTTACGGGTCCCGGGGCAGGCCAAGCAGCCGTTCGGCGATGATGTTCAGCTGTACCTCGGAGGTGCCGCCGTAAATGGTGGTGGCGCGGCTGGCCAACAGGTATTCGCCCCATTTGCCGGGTAGCTGGCCGGGGTCGCCGATCGCGGCATCGGTGCCGAACGACGAGACCGCGAACTCGGCGTAACCCTGGCCGGTACGCATGGACAGCAGCTTGGAGATCGCCGCCGACGGCATGGCGTCCCCACCGGCCAGCGTCAACAGCGTCGAACGCAGGTTGAGCACCTTGGCCGCATGGCCCTCGGCAATCAATTGGCCCGCCCGATGCTGGGCGATCTGGTCGAAGTGGCCGTCGCGAACGAACTCGACGAACTGGGGCAGGGTGGCCAGGAAGTTCGCGTCGCTGCTGCCGATCGACACCCGCTCCGCGGTCAGCGTGTTGCGGCTGACCTCCCAGCCCCGGTCGACCTCGCCGAGCACGCACTCGTCGGGCACGAACACGTCGTCGATGTAGACGGTGTTGAACATCGCGTTGCCGGTGAGCTCGCGTAGCGGCGTGACCGTCACGCCTTCACTTTTCATGTCCAGCAGGAAGTACGTGATGCCATTGTGTTTCGGGGCACTCGGGTCCGTCCTGGCCAGCAGCGCACCCCACTGCGAGTACTGCGCGGCGGTGGTCCAGATCTTCTGACCGGTGATACGCCAGCCGCCGTCGGTCCGGGTGGCCTTGGTGGACAGGCCGGCCAGATCCGACCCGGCGCCGGGTTCGGAAAACAGCTGGCACCAGATCATCTCGCCGCGGAAGGTCGGCGGCAGGAACCGTTGCTTTTGCTCGTCGGTCCCGAACGCGACGATCGACGGAATGATCCACGCGGCGATGCCGACCTGCGGTCGCTTCACCCGCCCGGCGGTGAACTCCTGGGCGATGATGATCTGCTCCACCGGGCTGGCGGCGCGGCCCCACGGCTTCGGGAGATAGGGCAGCACCCAGCCGCCCTCGGCGAGCGCGACCTTGCGCTGCTCCCGCTCGATCTCCTTGAGCGCGGCGACCTCGGCCCGGATCTCCGCCCGCAATTTCTCGGTGTCGGGGTCGAGGTCGATGTCCACCGGACGCATGCCGGTGGTGGTCGCGGTGTCGACGACTTTCTGTGGGTAGTCCGAACTGCGGCCGAAGGAGGCCGCCAGCATCAGCGCCCGGCGGTAGTAGACGTTCGTGTCGTGTTCCCAGGTGAAGCCGATCCCGCCGTGCACCTGAATGCAGTCCTGGGCGCACCGCTGGGCGGCCGCGGGCGCCAGCGTCGCCGCCACCGCGGCGGCGAAGTCGACGTGCGAACCCGCTGTGTCCCAACCGTTTTCGCGGGCCTCGTCGATAGCGCGGGCGGCATCCCACACGGCCGCGGTGGCCCGCTCGGTGTCGGCGATCATCTCGGCGCATTTGTGCTTGATCGCCTGGAACTGACCGATCGGGCGGCCGAACTGTTCGCGAATCTTGGCGTAGTGGGACGCAGTGTCGGTCGCCCAGCGGGCCACGCCGATGGCCTCCGCGGACAGCAGCGTGGTCATCAGCGCGTGCGCGGTCGCCATGCTCAGGTTGGTCAGCACGACGTCGTCAGCGACCTCGACGGCGTTGGCTCGCACATCGGCGATGGGGCGCAGCGGGTCCAGGCTTTTCACCGGCTCGATCTCGAGCTGGTCGGCGCGCAGCACCACCCACGCCTCGCCGCTGTCGATCGCAACGGGCAGCACGAGCAGCGAGGCCTGCGCCGCGGCGGGGACGGCACGGACCTCGCCGCGGATCACCAGTGAGTCACCGTGCCGGGTGGCGGTCAGCGCGCAGCAATTCAGGCCGTAGGCGGCGATTTCGGCGCCCGATGCCAGCTCGGAGAGCACCTTCGCGTCCGGGTCGTGCGCGGAGATCAGGGCACTGGCGATCGCCGACGGCACGAACGGGCCCGGCACCGCCCCGTAACCGAATTCGGCCAGCACGATGGCCAACTCGAGGATGCCAAAGCCCTGCCCGCCGACGGATTCGGCGAGATGAACGCCCTGCAAGCCCTGGTCGGCGGCGGCCTGCCAGTACGGCGGGGGGTTCTCGAGGGGCGTCTCCATGGCCGCGTGCAACGTCTCCGACGGCGCGACGCGCGTCACCAGTGATCGCACGGAATCGGCCAGGTCTTGATGCTCGGGATTTATCGCGATCGGCATTGGTCGCCTTCCGTTGCTGCAGGAGGCCGCGTCGGCCACGTACCTTCCAAGCTAACAACCAGTCGGTTGGTTGACGAGATGGGCCAGGGCGTCTTTCGCGCAGGCGCCGGCGACATGGTCGAGACGTGTCAGCGCCATCGCTTGCTGATCCATTGCGCGATGGTGTCGGCTTGCTCGCTGCGTGCGCCCGGGGTGGTGAAGTAGTGGTCGGTGTCCACCGACGCCTGCGATTTGTCGGTGCCGGCGAGTGCGTCGAAAATGCGCCGGGCGTCGGAGGGAAACACTCCGGTGTCGGCTTCGGCGTTGATCACCAAGGCGGGACAGGTGATTCGGGCAAGGTGCGGTTCGGCGCGGGTTTGCGCCACCCGCAGGCTCCACATGCCCAGCCAGTTGCGCAGCGTGCAGGCCGCCGCGATCCCTTGCGCCGAGCGGTTGGCCTTGGCCGGGACGCCCGCGTAGCACATGTTGGGTTGCCGTTTGGTGGGCTCGATGCCGGCGTCGACCATGCGGGGATCGGCCCAGGTCCGCATCACGGAAAAGGGGCGATCGGAAAACCCCGCCGCGCGAACACGTTTGAGCTCCGTTTCGGCCCAGTCGGTGATCGCGTGATTGCGCGCGGCCTGCGCGGTGCGGTAGCGGGCGAGAAACTCCGGCGAGTAGGGCGGGCCGTTGCGCTCGTTGAACAGGTCGAGGTCGGCGTCGGTGGCGACGGGGTCGTTCTCGTCGACGACGGCGGCGTCCATCCAGGCGGTGAGCACCTCGGGACGCCCGGGATGGGCGGCGGTGGCCACGTAGCCGTCGGCGGGCGGCAATTCGGTCAGCCCGGCCGCCGGACGCATTCCGTCCAGCGGGGTGACGTTCGGTTCGACGGCCTGTGACTGGTACGCGGCCATCAGCGAGCCGCCGCCCGAATTTCCCAACAGCACAACGGTATCCACGCCCTGAACGTCACGCAGCCAGCGCACGCCGACGCCGATGTCGACCAGGGCGTGGTCGAGCAGAAAGCTGCTTTCGAAGCCGCGGAACCTGGTGTTCCAGCCCAGAAACCCGACGCCGCGAGTGGCCATGTAGTCGGCGAGGTAGTGCTCGGAGAAGTCGATCTGGTAGTGCGTGGCGATCATCGCCACTTTGGGTTTGCGTCCGACCCCCCGGTGATACAGACCCTGGCACGGGTGCCCGCCCGCGCCCGCGCGCCCCGCGGTGGGGGACGGCAGCCCGACGAATTCGCGGATCACTCCGGCACCGGTGCGACGAGTCAATTCAGCGGTCCCCCTCACGCATAGATGGCTCGGTAGTAGATGTTGGCCAGGGTTTGGATGCAGGCCCGATCATCGGGTTCCGCCGCGCGGGTCCCACCGAGCTGCAGGTAGCAGAACTGGTTGAACATCGCCACGATGGCCTCGGCGAGCAGCCGCGGATCGTCGTCGAGGCAATAGCCCTGAGCCTGGGCGCGTCGGACCGAATCGGCTATGAATGATATTGGTATTTCACAGATTTCGGCCCAGTATCGGGCGAAGTCGTCGTTGACCATCGCCAGCTGCGACACGCTGATCACCTCGGCGAGCCGATTGCGGTAGGTGTGCCAGTGCGCCGAAGCGGCGGCGTGCGCGCGCTCCCGATCGGACAAACCATGCCCGGTCACCGAGAGCGCGCGCTCGTTGGCCTCGTCCCGGAAGCGCAGCGCCCACTGGCGCACCATCGCCTCTTTGGAGTCGTAGTAGTTGTAGAACGACGCCGCCGACCGGCCGGCCTCGGCGGCGATGTCGGCGATGGTGGTGGCCAGGACGCCCTTGCGCGCGATGACGGCCCGGGCGGCCGTATCGATGGCCGCACGCGTGCGCCTGCCCCGAACGGTGGGAAGCTCGGCGGGCCGGCCGCCCCGGCCGGCGGTGGACGCCGCGGTCGACACCTGCGCACCTCCCTGGGCTAAAACTGAAACTGATGTTAGATTCAGATTTGGATCTTGGCCAGGATCGTCAAGCCGGGGACCGAGGGGAGCCACCAGATGATCAAGCCGCATTACACCAACACGGAATTCGAACTCGGCGGGATCAACCATGTCGCTCTGGTGTGTTCGGACATGGCGAAAACGGTGGACTTCTACAGCAATATCCTCGGCATGCCGCTGATCAAATCGCTGGACCTACCGGGCGGGGCGGGTCAGCACTTCTTCTTCGACGCCGGCAACGGCGACTGCGTCGCATTCTTCTGGTTCGCCGACGCCCCCGACCGGGTGCCTGGCATCTCGTCGCCGGGCGCCATCCCGGGCATCGGCGATATCACCAGCGCCGTCAGCACCATGAACCACTTGGCCTTCCACGTGCCACCCGAGAAGTTCGACGCCTACCGTCAGCTCCTCAAGGACAAAGGGGTGCGGGTCGGGCCCGTGCTCAACCACGACGAGAGCCCCATGCAGGTGTCCGCGACCGTCCATCCCGGCGTCTACGTGCGCTCGTTCTACTTCCAGGACCCGGACGGCATTACCCTCGAATTTGCCTGCTGGGTAAAGGAATTCGCCAGCGACGACGCCAAGGCGGTGCCTAGAACCGCGGCCGAGCGCCGGCCCCCGGTGGGTGCGGCGCACTGATCCGACCGGGCCGAGCCGGAGGGTGTTTTGATGACCGACGGCATTCTGACCGACGCGCAGATCGCGGCGCTCACGCCCCAGCAGCGCCGGGACCTGATCACCAGGCTGGAGCAGCCGCTCGGTGACGTGATCGACCCGGACTTCCTGGCGCGGGTGCGGCGCATCCGGTTGAGCCTGATGATCGGTGGCTCCATGGCGATGGTGCCGTGGCTGGGTTATCTGTCGGTGGCGCTGCCCGAGAACTACGTCGCGCACAACTGGCCCATCACCTGGATCGGTTTCGACGTGCTGCTGGTCGGGTTCATGTTGACCACGGCGGCGCTCGGGTACCTGCGCCGTCAGCTGCTGGTGCTCGCCGCATTCACGACGGGGGTCCTGCTGATCTGCGACGCCTGGTTCGACCTGATGACCGCTGGGCCCAAGGACATCTGGCTGTCGGTGATCACGGCGGTGCTGATCGAGGTGCCGCTGGCGATCTTCTTGATCACCAGCGCGGTGCGCATCATGCGGCTCACCATGATGCGGTTGTGGCTGCTGCATCCCGGCATGCGGCTCTGGGATTTACCGCTGTTCCCGTGATCCGGTGACTTGGCGGCGAGCTCTATGCGTCCGCACGTGTTTCGATGAGGCGGTACAGGTTTGGCTCGGCGAGCTCGTCGAGCAGCGCCGCCAGCTGATCGACGAGCTGGTCCGGCTCCAGTTGGACGTCACCTGCCAGCCAGGCGCTGATGGTTTGTCCCACGCCGCCGACCACGAAATGCGCTGCGGCTTTGATGCGTTCGTTCGCCGGAACTTGCAGCGCCTGGCCGACGTGTTGACCGGACAGCATGGCGAACAGCGCGCTGGACTCCGCGCGTTTGCGCACGACCACCGGATCGGCCAGCTGCGTGCTGAACAGCAGCCGCCCCACGCGCGAGTCTTCGGTGATGGTGCGCACGATGTTCGCCATGCCGGCGCGGGTTTGCTCATCGGCCGGCACCGCGGCGACCGCCGCCTGAGTGGTGGCGGCCAACTCGGCGACAACCCAGTCGAAGACGCGGGCGACGAACTCGTCCTTGTCGGCGAAGCTCTCATAGAAGTACCTGGCGGCCAGACCGGCGCTGCGGCACACGCCGCGGACGGTGACCGCCGAGATGTTCTGCCGCTCCGCCCCGAGCAGGTCCAGGCCCGCGGCGAGCAGCCGGTTGCGGCGGGTGGCCAGGCGCTCAGCGGCCTCGACCCCGCGATACGGCCGCACGCTCTCGCTCATGGAAACCATCTTGACACTTACGCCCGGCCGCGACAATATCAGGAAACAAGCGTTCGCACATTAGCGACGCGCTGCGGGAGGACCTGACCATGGCAATTCACGAGCCGGTGCACCAACCGGTTGGGCACGTCGAGCGCAGAGTCACCGACCCGCCCCGCGCCCGGCGGCGCAGGCGGGGACGACTGCTGGGTATCGACGAGGGCTTGATGGGAGTCGCACTGCTGGCCGGCCCGGCGAACGTGATCATGCAATTGGCGCAACCCGGCGTCGGATACGGCGTAATGGAGAGCCGCGTCGAAAGTGGTCGGGTCGACCTGCACCCCATCAAACGCGCCCGCACGACCTTCACCTACCTGGCCGTGGCGACCAATGGCACCGATGCCCAGAAGGACGCGTTCCGCCGGGCGGTGAACCGCGCCCATGCGCAGGTGTACTCCACCGCGGCAAGCCCGGTGTCCTACAACGCCTTCGATCCCGCGTTGCAGCTATGGGTGGGGGCCTGCCTGTACAAGGGCGGCGTCGACATCTACCGCATGTTCATCGGTGAACTCGAGGGCGAGGAGGCCGACCGTCACTACCGCGAGGGCATGACACTGGCCACCACTTTGCAGGTGCCGCCGGAGATGTGGCCCGCCGACCGTGCGGCGTTCGACCGTTATTGGGAAGAGTCGCTGGCCAAGGTGCACATTGACGACGCCGTGCGTGAATACCTGTTTCCCATTGCCGCCAACCGGATTCGGGGCGTTCGACTGCCCCGTGGGCTGCAGCGCCGCTCCGACAGCTTCGCGCTGCTGATCACCACGGGCTTCTTGCCGCAGCGGTTTCGTGACGAGATGCGGCTGCCCTGGGACGCAACCAAGCAACGCCGCTTCGACAGGTTGATCGCCGTACTGGCCGCGGTGAACCGGTATCTACCGCGGTTCATCCGGCAGTTCCCGTTCAACGTCTTGCTGCACGACCTGGACCGCAGGATCAAGAAGGGCCGCCCGCTCGTGTGACGCGCAAGCCGGCAGGCCCGGCTGCTTGAAAACGATAATCATATTCATTAAGCTCCTCACCCTGGTAACCCTTCCAGCCTGAGGAGTGCCTATGACGGCGCCAATTTGGATGGCCTCGCCGCCCGAACTGCATTCCGCGCTGCTCAGCAGCGGCCCCGGACCCGGGCCATTGCTGGCCGCGGCCAGTGCATGGTCGAAACTGAGCGCCGAATACGCCTCTGCCGCAAACGAATTGAGCACATTACTGGCGGGGGTGCAGACCGGCGCATGGCAGGGGCCCACGAGCGAGTCCTATGTTGCCGCGCACGCGCCGTACCTGGCCTGGTTGGCGAAATCGAGCGCCGACAGCGCCACGGCCGCCGGTCAGCACGAGGTGGCCGCTGCGGCCTACGCGGCAGCCCTGACGGCCATGCCCACGCTGGCGGAACTGGCCACCAACCACGTTGTGCACGGAGTCCTGCTGGCGACGAACTTCTTCGGCGTCAACACAATACCCATCGCCGTCAACGAGGCCGACTATGCGCGAATGTGGACCCAGGCGGCCACCACCATGTCCACCTATCAAGCGGTGAGCACCGCGGCCGTCGCGTCGACACCGCAACCCGATCCGGCCCCACCGATCGTGAAATCCGATGCCTCGAGCGATGATTCGGGGAGCCCGTTTCACGATCCCAAGATCGACAATCCGCTCAACGACTTCATCGCGAAGATCCTGAAAAACTTCGGGATCGACTGGGACCCCGCCGAGGGCACGGTGAACGGGCTGGACTACGACGCCTATACCAACGCCGCGGACCCCATCTTCTGGGTGGTGCGCGCCCTGGAACTGCTGGAGGATTTCGAGCAGTTTGGTTACTACCTGGTGCACAATCCCGCCTTGGCCTTCCAGTATCTGGTTCAGCTGGCGCTGTTCGACTGGCCGACGCACATCCTCGAGATCTTCACCAGCATGCCGGAGTTGCTGGCCCCCGCCCTGCTGCTCGCGGCCGCTCCCTTCGGCGCCGTCGGCGGGTTCGCCGGCTTGGCCGGCTTGGCGGCCATACCCCAACCGGCGGTCGTCCCGGCGCCCATGCCGATCCCACCCCCGGCGCCCCCCGCCCTGCCCGCCGTCGCAATGGCCCCGAGCCCCGTTGCGACCGCTGCGGCACCTGCCTCGGCCCCGGCGCCCGCGCCCACCCCTACCGCAAACACCGTGGCCAGTGCGCCACCGGCAGCGCCGGCCCCGGTCACACCCGGAGCGGGGTTCTTTCCGCCCTACGTCATCGGCCCCCCGGGGATGGGAACGGGCTCGGGCATGAGCGCGAGCGCCGGCACAAGCGCGAAAAGGAAAGCACCCGAACCGGATAGCGCCGCAGCGGCGGCGGCCGCGGCCGCGCGGCAATCCGCCCGGGCGCGCCGGCGTCGGCGCGCGACACAGGGCGGGCACGAGTTCATGGATATGAACGTCGATGTCGACCCCGACTGGGGCGCGTCACTGGCGTCCGGCAGGGGCGCCGGCACACTGGGGTTCGCCGGGACCGCCCGCCGGGACATGGCCGCGGCCGCCGGATTGACCACACTGGCCGGTGACGAATACGGCGGCGGCCCGACGCTGCCGATGATGCCGGGCACCTGGAGCAGCGAGTGCGCCGGCGACCGGGCGCCGCGCAGCGATGAAGGGAACGAGTAGCGCCCGTGACGACGGGTCGACCATCGCGGCCTGGCGAATCGTCCCGAAACCCCTTGTTGGTGCGCGCTGAGATAATGACCCGGTGGAGACGCTGAAGTCCGGGCGCCGGTTACGCGTCGGGTCGATGGAAGTGCTGGTCGCCCTTCTGTTGGCCTGCGCGTTGGCCGCCACGACCCTGCGCAACGCGGTGTTCAACAGCGCGGCGCTCTCGACGGTGGGCACCGTGTTCTGCGGAGTCTTCGTGCAGGCGATTCCCTTTTTGGTGCTCGGGGTCGTGGTCAGCGGATTGATCGCGGTGTTTGTGTCGCCGCCGGGGCTGGCGAGCTGGTTGCCACGCCGGCCGGCGTTGGCGGTGGTGGCGGCCGGCCTCGGTGGTGTCGCGCTACCGGGGTGTGAATGCGGGTCAGTTCCGTTGGCGCGCAGGTTGTTCGGCGAAGGCGGGGCAACCGGAGCCGCGGCGTTGACGTTCATGCTGGCCGCGCCGGCGATCAACCCGGTCGTCCTGGTCGCCACGGCGGTGGCGTTCCCGGGCGAACCCCGCATGGTCTTCGCCCGCATGGGGGCGTCGCTGCTGACCGCGGTCGTCATGGGCTGGGCGTGGTCGCGGTGGGGCCGCGCGGAATGGATCACCCGCCGGTTGCCCGCCGGGGGAATCCGGACCGAACCGCGGTGGGTGGCCTTCGTCGAGGCGGCCCGTCACGACTTTCTGCAGGCCGCATCGTATTTGGTGCTCGGCGCTGCCGCAGCGTCGTTGCTTCACGTCGCGATGCCGCAGTGGGTGTTCACGCATCTGGCGACTGACCTGGTGCTGGGCGTCGCGTCGATGGCAGCCCTGGCGGTGGTGCTCGCGTTGTGTTCGGAGGCCGACGCGTTCGTGGCCGCCAGCATGACGATGGTGCCGCTGGTGCCCCGGCTCGTGTTTCTGGTCGTCGGGCCGGCCGTCGATGTCAAATTGTTCGCCATGCAGGCGGGCATGTTCGGCCGCGCGTTCGCCGCGCGCTTTGCGCCGTGCACTTTCCTGGTGGCCACCGCAAGCGCCTGCGCGATCGGGCTTTTCGTCCTGGGCGCCCGGTGATGAGCCGCGAAGCCGAGAACACCGTGCTGCTCCTGGTGGGCATCAGCATCGCCATGATCACCGTGTCCGGCGTGTTCACCCGCTACGTCAAACCCGGGCTGTTGCCATGGTTGATCGGATCAGCGGTGGTACTCATCGGTCTGGCGCTGATCGCGATCATCGGTGACATTCGTCGCGGCGGGCCGCGAGTCGGTGACGCAACCGGTGATCAGGGCCACGA
The DNA here is from genome assembly GCF_059813315.1 of Mycobacterium sp. NGS11. NCBI lineage: Bacteria > Bacillati > Actinomycetota > Actinomycetes > Mycobacteriales > Mycobacteriaceae > Mycobacterium > Mycobacterium sp. NGS11. Next base: position 47,239 of record NZ_JCALEJ010000007.1, on the reverse strand, counting down.
GCATTCCCATCGGACCGGCATCGCCTGGATGCTGGTGGTCGCCGTCCTGGTGCTGATGTTCGTGGCGCCACCGGCGCTTCGGCCCTCGGCCGCCGCCCCATCCGTGACATCGGTATCCAATGATGTTCTGAATAGGGCATTTCCGCCGCTGCCGCCCGGGCCTTCTCCAGAGGTCTCGCTCCCCGAGGTGCTGATGCGCGAAGCGCACGACTCGACCGGATCGTTGACGAACCGGTCGATCACCATGACCGGCTTCGTATTGAACGAGGCCCAGGGCGTCGACCTCGGTCGCATCGTCATCATCTGCTGTGCGGCCGACGCTCAGCTGGCGCGCATTCACCTGCGCGGACCGGCCGCCGGCGCCGCGGCCGGCCTGCCGGACAACACCTGGCTTCGGGTCCAAGGGCAGGTCATACCCGCTCCGCGACAACCGAATTCGCCGGCGATTCCGATACTGCAGGCCACTTCGGTCACCCGCATCGACGCCCCGCCCAACCCCTATGCCTACCCGCATTGAGCGATCAGTTGCATCGGCTCACGGCTGTCCCCGCGGGGGTGGGGCCGACGGCAGCCGCTGCGGCCGCAGGTAACGACGAGCGCCATTACCGTTGCGCGCCACCGGAAAGGGTTTGTCGGTCGCGGGGCGTAGTGTGGTCTTCGTGCGTAGCGAAGGCGATACCTGGGACATCACCACGAGCGTGGGGTCGACCGCGTTGTTCGTGGCAACGGCGCGGGCGTTGGAGGCGCAAAAGGCCGACCCGTTGGCCGTGGATCCGTACGCGGAGGTCTTCTGCCGCGCAGTCGGCGGTTCGTGGGCGGACGTCCTCGACGGCAAGGAGCCCGACCACCAGCTGAAGACCGCCGACTTCGGCGAGAACTTCGTCAACTTCCAGGGCGCCCGCACCAAGTTCTTCGACGAATATTTCCGTCGTGCCGCGGACGCGGGCGTGCGTCAGGTGGTCGTCTTGGCGGCGGGCCTGGACTCGCGCGCCTACCGGCTGGACTGGCCGGCCGCGACGACGATCTTCGAGCTCGACCAGCCGCAAGTGCTGGACTTCAAGCGAGACGTGCTCACCGGCGCCGGCGCCCAGCCGCGCGCCGAGCGTCGCGAGATCGCCATCGACCTGCGCGACGACTGGCCGCAAGCGTTGCGCGACAGCGGCTTTGACCCCGCTAAACCGTCGGCATGGATTGCCGAGGGCTTGTTGATCTACCTTCCGGCAGCGGCCGAAGAGCAGCTGTTCACCGGTATCGACGGCCTGGCCGGCCACGGCAGCCACGTCGCCGTCGAGGACGGCGCCCCGATGGAGCCCGAGGACTTCGAAGCCGCGGTGGCCGAAGAACGCGCGGCCACCGCGCAGGGCGACGGGCGCGTGTTCTTCCAGCTGGTCTACAACGAGCGGCATGCGCCGGCTACCGACTGGTTCGGCAACCACGGCTGGAATGCGGTCGGCACTCCGTTGGCCGACTACCTTCGGCGGGTCGGCCGCCCGGTGCCTGGACCCGAAACCGAGGCCGGCCCGATGATCGCGCGCAACACCCTGGTGAGCGCCGTGAAGGCCTGACTCCCGCGGTCGCCTCTTCATGAGTTTTCGATGAGTTGACCTCGCGCCGGAACTTTTGCGCGCCGCCCTCCGACTAATGACGGGCTGATCGGTGCGCCGTCCAACAGCCCGGGCGGCATCGGTTTCAGCCGGCAAGGAGTCCGGAGGATGACCGCACCCGTATGGATGGCGTTGCCACCGGAAGTCCATTCCACGCTGCTGAGTAGCGGTCCCGGACCGGCCGGCCTGCTGGCCGCCGCGGCCGCCTGGAGCTCGCTGAGCGCTACTTACGCGTCGGCGGCCGACGAGCTCTCAGCGACCCTCGCCGCAGCGCAGGCCGGGGCGTGGGAGGGCCCCACCGCCGAACGGTACGCGGCCGCCCACCTGCCCTATCTCGCGTGGTTGATGCGGGCGAGCGCAAACAGCGCGGTGGCCGCGACCCGGCACGAGACCGCGGCCACGGCCTACACCGCAGCGCTGGCCGCCATGCCCACGCTGCCGGAGCTGGCCGCCAACCACACCGTCCACGGCGTGTTGGTGGCGACGAATTTCTTTGGCATCAACACGATTCCGATCGCCCTCAATGAGGCGGATTACGCCCGGATGTGGGTCCAGGCGGCCACCACGATGACGACCTATCAGGCGGTCTCGACCGCGGCGGTAGCGTCCGCGCCGCCGACCGATCCGGCGCCCCCCATCATGAACGCCAGCGACAGCAGCGGCGAAGACGACGACGATACGGGCATCGTCGACAACGACGGCGGTGACCCGACCCAGCTGAGCTGGTGGGTGAACCGCTTCCTCGAGATCTTCCAGACGATAGGAAAAGATCTGGCGGAATTTCCCGAGGATCCGGCCGACGCAATCGAGGATCTGCTCGAGGACATCTTCGGGCCGGCGGGACTGATCGCCGACGAGTTCACCCACCTCGGGGAGGCCCTTCAGACCTTCCCGCAGCTTGCGGCCATTCCATTGATCGTGCCCGCGGGATTTGGGGGAGGCGTAGCCGGTCTGACCCTGCTGGCCGGGATCCAGCCTGCCGCGGACCCGATTCCGGAACCAGCCGCCGTGCCCGCAGCCATACCGCAGGCGCCCAGCGCGCCGGCCGTCAGCAGCGCCCCGGTGGTGAGCGCGGCTCCCGTCGCCGCGCCGGCGTCGTCCCCGGTCTCCGCCCCCGCTCCGGCGCCCACGCCGACCTCGGCCCCGGTTACCGCGGCACCGCCGCCGCCGGTGACCGGCGGCGAGGCACTCGCCTTCCCCTATCTGGTCGGTGGACCCGGCATCGGCACCGATTCCGGCATGGGCAGCGGCGCGCAGCGCAAGTCATCCGAGCCGCGTTCCGCCGCGGCCGCCGCGCCGGCGGCGGCATCGGTGTCCGAAAGGCAGCGGGCGCGGCGGCGCCGTCGCGCGACGATGCGAGACCACTATCGCGGCTACGAGTACGTGGACCTGGAACCGGATGACGGGCCGGTACCCGATCCTGGCCTGCCGGTGGCATCGGATCGCGGCGCGGGGTCGCTGGGCTTTGCCGGAACGGCGCCGGTGGGGAGCGCCGAGGCGGCGGGGCTGACGACGCTAGCGGGTGACGAGTTCGGAAGCGGGCCAGCGGCGCCGATGTTGCCGGGCAGTTGGGACACCGATTAAGGGGAACTTTTCCGCCCGGCCAGCCGACTACTGGCTGCGTGATCGTTCCGCGGCTACCGGTCGTGGCGGTAGCCGAGTTCACCCGATCGTCAAGGAGTCGTTGTCATGACCGCGCCGGTGCGGACGGTGTCGTCCCTGATCCGCTCGGCGGTAACGGGTGGCCCCGAGGCTCGCACGCCGAGTTGATAATGAAAATGATTTTCATTAAGGTAGGGCCTTGCTGTGAGAGCGCCCGACGTGTGGCTGTGAGTATGCCGAAAATGCGGAGAACTCAGGGTCAAAGCAACCTCAACAGCGGTAAAACAAGGACAGTGCAGTGGTGAGCCGGACAGACCCAAGCGTCTCGACAGTTAGCTTATGCAATGCTAACTTCAGGCGGGTTAGGTTAGGGGAGACTACATACATGAAAAGACGCGGCCGTGGAGCGCGGTGACACCGGCATGCTCACAGCTCAGCCTGTCAATTCGCGGGTTGACGAGGACGTCGTCAGCCGGTTCGCCACGTGCTGTCGCGCGCTGGGCATCGTCGTATACCAGCGTCAGCGCCCCGCCGATCTGGCCGCCGCGCGCTCCGGCTTCACCGCGCTGACCCGCGTCGCCCACGACCAGTGCGACGCGTGGGCGGGCCTGGCGGCCGCCGGCGATGTGTCCCTGCGGGTGCTCGAGGCGGTCTCGCGCAACGTTGCGACCGCGGGCACGCTGCAGCGCCAGGTCGATCTGGCGCCCGGCTCGCTGGGCTTCCGCTACGACACCGGACTGTATTTGCAGTTTCGCGCCATCGCGCCCGACGACTTCCACCTCGCCTACGCGGCCGCGCTGGCAACGGCCGGACGATTTGCTGAAGCCCACGAAATCGTCGCCGGCCTGACTGCCGGCCGCCCGAACTGGCGTGAGGCCCGCTGGGTGTCCGTCGTCATCAACTACCGGGCCGAGCGCTGGTCGGACGTCGTCAAGCTGCTGACCCCGATCGTCAACGACGCGGATCTGGACGAGGCGTACGCGCACGCCGCCAAGATCGCCCTGGGCACCGCGCTGGCCCGGCTCGGCATGTTCGCCCCGTCGCTGTCCTATCTGGAGGAGCCCGAGGGCCCCGTCGCGGTGGCCGCCGTCGACGGCGCGCTGGCCAAGGCGCTGGTGCTGCGCGCGCACGTGGACGAGGACTCGGCGAGCGAGGTCCTGCAGGACCTGTACGCCGCCCATCCCGAAAACGAGCAAGTCGAACAGGCTTTGACCGACACCAGTTTCGGGATCGTGACCACCACGGCGGCCCGGATCGAGGCCCGTACCGATCCGTGGGACCCCGAAACCGAGCCCAGCGCCGAGGATTTCGTCGACCCCGCCGCGCATGAACGCAAAGCCGTGCTGCTGCACGAGGCGGAGCGCCAACTCGCCGAATTCATCGGGCTCGACGAGGTCAAGAACCAGGTATCGCGGCTGAAGAGTTCGGTCGCCATGGAACTGGTCCGCAAGCAGCGTGGCCTCGCGGTCGCGCAGCGCGCCCACCACCTGGTGTTCGCCGGTCCGCCCGGGACCGGTAAGACCACCATCGCCCGCGTGGTTGCCAAGATCTATTGCGGCCTGGGGCTTTTGAAGCGGGAAAACATCCGCGAGGTGCACCGCGCCGACCTCATCGGCCAGCACATCGGTGAGACCGAGGCCAAGACGAACGCGATCATCGACAGCGCGCTTGACGGCGTGCTGTTCCTCGACGAGGCTTACGCACTTGTCGCCACGGGCGCCAAGAACGACTTCGGGCTGGTGGCCATCGACACGCTGCTGGCGCGGATGGAGAACGACCGCGACCGGCTGGTGGTCATCATCGCGGGGTACCGGGCCGACCTGGATAAGTTCCTGGATACCAACGAGGGCTTGCGTTCTCGATTCACCCGCAACATCGACTTCCCTTCCTACGCACCGTCGGAGCTGGTCGAGATCGCCAACACCATGGCCGAGCAGCGCGACAGCATCTTCGAACAATCCGCCCTGCAACACATGGAGGCGTTGTTCAGCAAGCTGGCATCCGAGTCGACTCCGGACGCGAACGGAATCTCGCGGCGCAACCTGGACATCGCCGGCAACGGTCGATTCGTCCGAAACATCGTCGAGCGCTCCGAGGAAGAACGCGAGTTCCGGCTCGACCATTCGGAACACGCCGGCACCGGCGAATTCAGTGACGAGGAGTTGATGACGATCACCGACGACGACGTCGAACGGTCGGTAGAGCCGCTGCTGCGCGGCCTGGGACTGTCGGTGCCGGCATGAGCAACGAGTCCGACGAGCGCCGTTCGTTCACCTCTCGCACGCCGGTCAACGACAACCCCGACCAGGTCGAGTATCGCCGCGGTTTCGTCACGCGCCACCAGGTCACCGGCTGGCGGTTCGTGATGCGCCGAATCGCCTCCGGTATCGCCCTGCACGACACCAGGATGCTGGTCGACCCGCTGCGCACGCAGTCGCGCGCGGTGGCCATGGGGGCGGTCCTTCTCATCACCGGCTTGGCGGGTTGCTTCGTGTTCTCCCTGATCCGGCCGAGCGGCACGGTGGGCACCAACGCCATACTGGCCGACCGGTCGACGGCCGCTCTGTACGTCCGCGTCGGCGAGGACCTGCATCCGGTGCTCAACTTGACCTCCGCCCGGCTGATCACCGGCCACGCGGTCGATCCCACCATGGTGAAAAGCAGTGAACTGGACCGCTTTCCGCGCGGCAACCTGATCGGCATCCCGGGGGCGCCGGAACGCATGGTGCAAAACCCCTCGCACGACGCGAACTGGACGGTGTGCGACTCGGTCAGCGAGCCGGCCCAGGGTGGGCATGCAGCCCACAGCACCGGCGTCACGGTGATCGCGGGCCGGCCGGACAGCAGCGGTGCGCGCGCGGCGACGCTCCCGTCGCGGCAGGCGATCCTCGTGGACAGGGACGGCGGCACCTGGTTGTTGTGGGATGGCAGGCGTTCGCAGATCAACCTGACCGACCACGCCATCACGAACGCACTCGGCTTGGGGCAGAACAACTCCGAGGTGCCCGCGCCGCGGCCCATCGCGCTGGGCCTGTTCAACGCGATACCCGAGGGGCCGCCGCTGACCGCGCCGGTCATCCCGAACGCCGGCGCCCCGGCGCCATTCAGCGTGCCCGCGCCGATCGGCGCTGTGGTGGTCTCCTACGCCCTGGACCAGAGTTCTTCGGGCGCACCGCGCTACTACGCGGTCATGCCCGACGGTTTACAGCAGATCTCGCCGGTGCTCGCCGCGATCCTGCGCAACACCAATTCCTATGGGCTGGACCAGCCGCCGCGGCTGGGTGCCGACGCGGTGGCCAAGCTCCCGGTGTCGCGGATGGTGGACACCGCACGGTACCCCGATCAGCAGATCAGCGTCGTCGATGCGGCCAAATCCCCTGTCAGCTGCGCCTATTGGAGCAAGCCGGCCGGGGCCGCGACCAGCTCGCTGAACCTGATGTCGGGCTCCGCACTGCCGATCGCCGAATCGATCCGCACCGTCGACCTGGTGAGCGGCGGCGCGCCGACAACCGCCACCCGGGTCGCCCTGGCGCCCGGCACCGGCTACTTCACCCAGACCGTCGGCGGCGGCCCGGACTCACCGGGCACCGGCTCATTGTTCTGGGTCTCCGACACCGGCGTCCGCTACGGCATCGACAACGAGGCCGAGCATTCGGCCGCCGGGCACGGCAAAACGGTTGAGGCGCTGGGCCTTAACGGGTCGCCGGTCCCCGCGCCGTGGTCGGTGCTGTCGCTGTTCGCCAATGGTCCGACACTTTCGCGCGCCGACGCGCTGCTGGCACATGACGGGCTGACGCCCGATCAAAGGCCCGGCCGCGTGGCCTCTGCCGAGGGAGCCACCCGATGAGCCGACTGATCTTCGAAGCGCGCCGCCGGCTGGCGCCGCCGGTGACCCGCAAGGGCACCATCGCCATCGAGGCGCCGCCCGAGCTGCCCCGGGTGATTCCGCCGTCGTTCCTGCGGCGGGCGATGCCCTATGTGCTGGTGATCCTGATCGTCGGCATGGTCGTCGCCCTGTTCGCCACCGGGATGCGGCTGATCTCGCCGCAGACGTTGTTCTTCCCGTTCGTGCTGTTGCTCGCCGCGACCGCGATGTATCGCGGCAATGACAACAAGACGCGTACCGAGGAGGTCGACGCGGAACGCGCCGACTACCTGCGCTACCTCTCGGTGGTGCGGGACAACATCCGCACCCAGGCCACCGCGCAGCGCGCCGCCGCGCAGTGGTCCCACCCGGAGCCGACCGCGTTGGCGGCGGTGCCGGGATCCCGCCGCCAATGGGAGCGTGATCCGCACGATCCCGACTTCCTGGTGCTGCGGGCCGGCCGCCATCACGTGCCGCTGGCCACCGCCTTGCGGGTCAACGACACCGCGGACGAAATCGACCTGGAGCCCGTGTCGCACAGCGCATTACGCAGCCTGCTCGACACCCATCGCACCGTGCGCGACGTGCCGACCGGAATCGACCTGGCCAAGGTTTCCCGGATCACCCTGGTCGGCGCGGAAGACGAGGCGCGCGCGGCGTTGCGCGCCTGGATCGCCCAGGCGGTGACCTGGCATGACCCGACCGTGCTCGGGGTCGCGCTGGTCACCCCGAACCTGGAGGACCCGGACTGGTCGTGGCTGAAGTGGTTGCCGCACATCGACATTCCCGGTCAGCTCGACGGGGTCGGACCGGCCCGCTTCATGTTCACCAACGTTGACGACTTGGTGGCGAGCCTCGGTTCGGCCTTCCTCGACCGTCCGGCCTTCACCGGCGAGGCCGCCGCCGCGCTCCGCCATCTGCTGATCGTCGTCGACGACCCCGACTACGACCTGAACGCGTCGACGCTCGCGCTGGGCCGGGCCGGTGTCACCGTCGTGCACCGCAGCGCAACGGCGCCGAACCGTGACCAGTATTCGGATCCGGAGAAGCCGATCCTGCGCGTCGCAAGCGGCGCCATCGAACGCTGGCAGACCGGCGGTTGGCAGCCGTACATCGACAATGCCGACGAATTGGGTACCGACGAGGCCGCGCACCTGGCGCGCCAGTTGTCGCGCTGGGACTCCAATCCCACCCACACCGGGCTGCGCTCGGCGGCCACCCGCGGTGCCACGTTCACCACGATGCTGGGCATCTCGGACGCGTCCCAGCTCGACGTGCCCACGCTGTGGGCGCCGCGCCGGCGCGAGGACGAGTTGCGCGTTCCGATCGGGGTCACCGCGACCGGTGAGCCGTTGATGTTCGACCTCAAGGACGAAGCCGAGGGCGGGATGGGGCCGCACGGGCTGATGATCGGTATGACCGGGTCGGGCAAGTCCCAGACCCTGATGTCGATCCTGTTGTCGCTGTTGACGACTCATTCGGCGGATCGGTTGATCGTCATCTATGCGGACTTCAAGGGTGAGGCCGGGGCCGACAGCTTCCGTAACTTCCCGCAAGTCGTCGCCGTCATCTCCAACATGGCCGAGAAGAAGTCGCTGGCCGACCGGTTCGCCGACACGCTGCGCGGCGAGGTGGCCCGCCGGGAGACGTTGTTGCGTGAGGCCGGCCGTCAGGTGCAGGGCAGCGCGTTCAACTCGGTGGTGGAGTACGAGGCCGCGATCGCTGCCGGACACGACCTGCCGCCGATCCCGACGCTGTTCGTGGTCGCCGACGAGTTCACGCTGATGCTGGCCGACCACCCGGAATACGCGGAGCTGTTCGATTACGTTGCGCGTAAAGGTCGCTCGTTCCGCATCCACATCCTGTTCGCGTCACAGACGCTGGACGTCGGCAAGATCAAGGACATCGACAAGAACACCTCCTACCGCATCGGTTTGAAGGTGGCCAGTCCCAGCGTTTCTCGCCAGATCATCGGTGTCGAGGACGCCTACCACATCGAGTCCGGCAAGGAGCACAAGGGCGTGGGCTTCTTGGTGCCCGCCCCGGGTGCGACGCCGATCAAGTTCCGCAGCACCTATGTGGACGGCATCTACGACCCGCCGGTCAAGGCCAAATCCTTTGTGGTGCCGTCTATCCCGGAGCCGAAGCTGTTTACAGCCGGGCGAGTCGAACCGGATCAGGACACCGTGATCACCGCCCCGGAGGAAGACGAACTGACCGGGCCGCCCCGCAAGCTGATTGCCACCATCGGCGATCAGCTGGCGGGTTACGGCCCGCGGGCGCCGCAGCTGTGGCTGCCGCCGCTGGACGAGCCGATCCCGTTGACCGCCATGCTGGCCCGCGCCGGCGTGCCGCCCCGGCAGTGGCAGTGGCCGCTCGGCGAGATCGACAAGCCGTTCGAGATGCGCCGCGACCCGCTGGTGTTCGACGCCGCCTCGTCGGCCGGGAACATGGTCATCCACGGTGGCCCGAAATCGGGCAAGTCGACCGCGCTGCAGACGTTCATCCTGTCCGCGGCCAACCTGCACTCGCCGCGCGAGGCCACCTTCTACTGCTTGGATTACGGCGGCGGCAAGCTGCGGGCGCTCGAAGATTTGGCGCACGTGGGCAGCGTGGCCTCGGCGCTGGAACCCGAACGTATCCGGCGCACCTTTGGCGAGCTCGAGCAGCTGCTGCTGGCCCGGCAGCGGCGAGAGGCGTTCCGGGATTCCCGCGGTGGCGTCCCCGACGACGGGTTCGGCGAGGTGTTCCTGGTCATCGACAACCTCTACGCGTTCGGTCGGGACAACACCGACCAGTTCAATACCCGAAACCCGTTGCTGGCCAGGGTCAGTGAGCTGGTCAACATCGGCCTCGCCTACGGCATCCACGTCGTCGTCACCACGCCCAGCTGGCTGGAGGTGCCGCTGGCCATGCGCGACGGCCTCGGACTGCGGCTCGAGCTCAAGCTGCACGACCCGCGGGACAGCAACGTGCGGGTGGTCGGCGCCCTGCGTCGGCCCGCCGAGGCGGTGCCGCACGATCAGCCTGGCCGCGGATTGACCATGGCCGCAGAACATTTCCTGTTCGCCGCTCCCGAGCTGGAACAGGTGGCCGAGCTCAATGCGCGCTACTCGGGCCTGACGGCACCGCCGGTGCGGTTGCTGCCGACCAACCTCGCGCCGGAGTCTGTCGGGTCGTTGTATCGGGGGCCGGAGCAGGTCGTCATCGGCCAGCGCGAAGAAGATCTCGCGCCGGTGGTGCTCAACTTCGCCGAGAACCCGCTGCTGATGGTGTTCGGCGACAGCAAGTCCGGGAAGACCACGCTGCTGCGCCATCTCATTCGCACCGTGCGCGAGCACTCCACGCCCGATCAGGTGGCCTTCACGGTGCTGGATCGTCGGCTGCACCTCGTCGACGAGCCGCTGTTCGCCGACAACGAGTACACCGCCAACATCGACCGGATCACCCCGGCGATGCTGGGCCTGGCCAACATCATCGAATCGCGGCGGCCGCCGGCCGGCCTGCCGCCTTCAGAGCTGGCCCACTGGCGCTACGCCGGCCACACCCACTATCTGATCATCGACGACGTCGACCAGATACCCGATTCGCCGGCGATGAGCGGTCCCTACGTCGGGCAGCGGCCCTGGACGCCGCTGATCGGATTGCTTTCGCAGGCGGCCGATCTGGGGCTACGGGTGATCGTCACCGCACGTGCCACCGGTTCGGGGCACGCCTTGATGACCAACCCGCTGCTGCGCCGGTTCAACGACCTGCAGGCGACCACGTTGATGCTGGCGGGCAATCCGCAGGACAGCGGCAAGATCCGCGGTCAGCGATTCGGCCGGCTGCCCGCCGGGCGGGCGATCCTGTTGGGCGACAGCGATGCTCCGACATACGTGCAGCTGGTCAACCCGTTGGTCGGGGAGTCCGTGATCGAGGGCGCCAACGAAGGATTCGCACACTGATGTTTACGCAAGTCCAGAAGGACTAGGGAAGGAGTAACCATGACCCTGCGAGTGGTTCCCGAAGGTCTGGCCGCGACCAGCGCCGCGGTGGAGGCCCTGACGGCACGGCTGGCGGCCGCGCACGCGGCGGCGGCTCCGGCGATTACGGCGGTGGTGCCGCCGGCGGTCGACCCGGTGTCGCTGCAGACGGCCGTCGGATTCAGCGCTCAGGGCCAGGAGCATTCGGCCATGGCGGCCCAGGGCGTCGAAGAGCTCGGCCGGGCCGGCGTCGGCGTCGGTGAAGCGGGCGCAAGCTACCTCGCGGGCGACACCGCGGCCGCTGCGACGTTCGGAATCGCGGGCGTCTGACCAATGACCGCCCCCATCGCGCCCATCTGGATGGCGTCGCCACCCGAGGTGCATTCGGCGTTGCTCAGCGCCGGTCCGGGGCCGGGGCCGCTGTTGGCGGCCGCCGGCGCGTGGACCTCGCTGAGCGCCCAATACGCCTCGGCGGCGGCCGAACTCAGTGGGCTGTTGGGGGAGGCGCAGGCCGGCGCCTGGGAGGGGCCGAGCGCCGAGCAATATGTGGCGGCCCACCTGCCGTACCTGGCGTGGCTGCAGCAGGCCAGCGCCGACAGCGCCGGTGCGGCCGCGCAGCAAGAGGTCGCGGCGACGGCGTATACCGCCGCCTTGGCGGCCATGCCGACGCTGGCCGAACTGGCCGCCAATCACACCGTGCACGGGGTGCTGGTGGCAACGAATTTCTTTGGCATCAACACGATTCCGATCGCGGTCAACGAGGCCGACTACGCACGGATGTGGGTGCAGGCGGCCACCACCATGGGCACCTACCAGGCCGTGTCGGGCTCGGCCCTGGCCGCGACGCCGCGCACGACGGCGGCGCCGCCGATCGTGAATCCCGGCGGCCAGACGAACAGTCTCGCGGCCAACGCCGCGCAGAACGGCCCTGGGGACTGGTTGCAGAATTTCCTCCAGCAGCTGTCCAAGTTCCTGCAGGACTTTCTCCAGAACCTCCAGCAGATGTTGCAGAATCTGGCGCCGTTCCTGGCGGCCAACGGCCCACTGCTGTTCTTCATCGCATACGAGGCGTTCTTCATTCCGTTCGGTACCACGTTCTGGACCGTGCTGTTGACCGCGCCATTCTTCATCCCGCTGATCATCGGCATTGCCGCCTATTTCTATCTGAATCCCGAGGTCGCGCCGGACCTACCGGCTGTGGTCCCGGTCCCGGTCCCGGTTCCCGCGTCCCAAACGTCCTCGATGCCGCCGGTGGCCGCCATGGCCCCGCCGGCGCCGACGCCCGCTTCGGCTCCCGCGTCCGCGCCGGCTCCGGCAGCCTCCGGTGCGCCCGCCGCGCCGGCGCCGGCAGCCGCGGCGAGCAACTTCGCCTACCTGGTGGCCATGGGCGGCGACCCCGACGCCGGCGTCGGACCCACGCTCGGGGGCCGCGGCGGGGCCAAGGCCCCGGCGGCCACCATCCCGGCGGCCGGCGCAGCGGCGGCCAGCCGGGCCGAGTCCCGGGCGCGGCGCCGTCGGCGGGCCGCGCTGCACGACCACGCGGACGAATACGCGGACATGGATTCCGATTTCGGTGTGCCGCCGAATTTCGGTGACGAGGAGCAGCTGGCCACCGCCGTCGCGTCCGCCCAGGGTGCTGGGGCGCTCGGGTTTGCCGGAACCACGCAGCGGCAGAAGGCCTTTCAGGCGGCCGGATTGACCAAGCTGGCAGAGGACGATTTCGGTGGCGGCCCGCGGATGCCGATGGTGCCCGGCACGTGGGAGCACGAATCCGGTAACGGGGCAAGCCCAACCGAGCCCGGGAAAGGGGGTTAAGGCAGTCAGCCAGATGAAGGCGAATTACCGAAACCCCAACGGAAGCAACAGAAAGGACTCAACATGAGTATGTTGGACGCTCACATTCCGCAGTTGGTAGCCGCTCAATCGGCCTTCAGCGCCAAGGCGGCGTTGCTGCGCAGCACGATCAGCCAGGCCGAGCAGGAAGCGATGTCGGCGCAGGCATTCCACCAGGGCGAATCCTCGGCCGCCTTCCAGGCCGCGCACGCGCGGTTCGTCGAGGTCGCCGCGCGGGTCAACACCCTGCTGGACATCGCCCAGGCCAACCTCGGAGACGCAGCCGGGACCTACGTGGCCGCGGATGCCGCCGCCGCGTCCGGCTACACCGCCTTCTGATCTCACCGCTAGCAACCGCGAAAGGACTTGTCATGTCGCAGATCATGTACAACTACCCGGCGATGTTGAACCACGCCGCCGACATGTCGGGCTACGCCGGCACCATGCAGGGGCTCGGTTCCGATATCGCCAGCGAGCAGGCCACGTTGTCGAACGCCTGGCAGGGTGACACCGGTATGACCTACCAGGTGTGGCAGGCCCAGTGGAACCAGGCGATGGAAAGCCTGGTGCGCGCCTACCAGTCAATGGCCAGCACCCACGAGGCGAACACCATGTCCATGCTGGCCCGCGACCAGGCCGAAGCCGCCAAATGGGGCGGTTAGGTCGTGACTGAACGAGCCTGATGGACTCGACGCCAAACGCCGTCGAGCTGACGGTCGATCACGCCTGGTTCATCGCGGAAACGATTGGGGCGGGGAGCTTTCCCTGGGTTTTGGCGATCACCTCGCCCTATCGTGATGCCGCGGAACGCAACGCGTTCCTCGACCGTCAGAAGGCTGAGCTCACCGAACTCGGTCTGGTCTCGGCGGCCGGGGTCGTCAACCCCGCGGTCGCCGAGTGGATCAAGGTGGTGTGCTTTCCGGAGCGGTGGCTGGACCTGCGTTACGTCGGCCCGGCCAAGGACACCGGTGCGGGCGACGGTGCCGAGTTACTGCGCGGCGTCGTCGCACAGCGCTCCGGTGCGCCCGGCAAGGCGTCGATCACGGTGGTCGCGTTGCGCAGCGCGCAGCTCATCACGTTCACCGTCATGGACATCGATGACCCGCGCGCGCTGGTCCCGGTGCTCACCGTCGGCCTCGCGCAGCGGCCGCCCGCTCGGTTCGACGAGTTCAGCATGCCGACGCGAGTGGGCGCCAGGGCGGACGAACGACTGCGTTCGGGTGCCCCACTCGCCGAAGTCCTTGACTACCTGGGCATTCCGCAATCGGCAAGAAAGGTGGTGGAGTCGGTGTTCAACGGGCCGCGCAGCTATGTCGAGATCGTCGCCGGCTGCCACCGCGACGGCCGGCACTCCACCAGCGAGGTGGGGATGAGCATTGTCGACGCACGCGAGGGGCGGGTACTGGTCAGTCCGTCCCTCGCCTTCGACGGCGAGTGGGTCTCGACCTTCGCGCCCGGAACGCCATTCGCGATCGCGGTCGCGATCGAACAACTGACCGCCCTATTGCCAGATGCCGGATGGTTCTCCGAACACCGGTTAGCCCGAGACTTCTCCCCTTCAACACTGTCCGTCGACATTCGTAATACGAAAGAAGAGAGCACGATGTTCCAGCAATGGCCACAACATGTTTCGAGGGTCCGGTGACGTCCGGAACCGTCATGCCGATCGTCCGCGTGGCAATATTGGCGGATAGCAGGTTGACGGAAATGGCCTTGCCCGCGGAGCTGCCGCTGCGCGAGATCCTGCCCGCCGTCCAGCGTTTGGTGGTTCCGGTCAGCGGCGGCCCGGAAGACGGCGCCGCATCGCGCGGTGCCGCCGAGGTCGGCGCGGCGACCCAGTTGAGCCTGGCCCCGATCGGTGGTGCGCCGTTCAGCCTGGACGCCAGCCTGGACACGGTCGGAGTCGTGGACGGCGACCTGCTGGCGCTGCAGGCGGTGCCGCTCGGTCCGGCCGCGCCCGGCATTGTCGAGGACATCGCCGACGCGGCCATGATCTTCTCGACCTCGCGGCTCAAGCCTTGGGGCACAACGCATATCCAGCGTGGCGCGTTGGCCGCTGCGATCGTGGTGGCCTTTCTGGCGACCGGGTTGTCCGTCGCCTACCGGGTGGCGACCGGTGCGCTGCTGGGACTGGTCGCGGTCAGCGCGGTCGCGGCGGTGACCGCGATCGTCGGGCTACTGGTCACCGCACGCTCGGCGCGCACCGGCATGGCGCTCTCGATCGCCGCACTAATTCCCATCGCCGCGGCACTCGCGCTGGCCGTACCGGGCAAATTCGGCGCCGCCCAACTGACCCTGGCCGCGGCCGGTGTCACCGCGTGGTCGCTGATCGCCTTGATGGCGCCCAGCGCCGAACGTGAACGCATCGCCGGTTTCTTCACCGCGACCGCGGTGCTGGGCGCCGGGGTGCTGCTGGCCGCCGGCGCCACACTGCTCTGGCACCTGCAACCGATCGCCATCGGCTGCGGGCTGATCGTGGCGGCGTTGCTGGTCACCATCGAGGCGCCCCAACTGTCCGCGCTGTGGGCACGCTTCCCGCTGCCGGTCATCCCGGCGCCCGGTGACCCGACCCCGTCGGCGCCGTCGCTGCGGGTGCTCGAGGACCTGCCGCGCCGGGTCCGGATCAGCGACGCGCATCAGAGCGGATTCATTGCCGCCGCAGTGCTACTCAGCGTCCTGGGTTCGGTGGCGATCGGGCTGCGGCCCGAGACGCTCAGCGGTGCGGGTTGGTACGTGGTAGCGGCCACCGCCGCGACGTCGGTGCTGCGCGCCCGGGTGTGGGACTCGGCCGCGTGCAAGGCGTGGCTGCTGGCTCAGCCCTTCCTGGCCGCCGGCGTGCTGCTGGTGCTCTACACCTCGACCGGACGCTATGCGGCCGCCCTCGGTGCGGTGCTGGTCCTGCTCGTACTCGTGTCGGTATGGATCGTGGTGGCGCTCAACCCAGGCATCGCTGCGCCGGAAAGCTACTCGCTGCCGGTGCGCCGGCTGGTCGGCTTCGTCGCGACCGGACTCGACGCGTCGCTGATCCCCGTGATGGCTTTCGTGGTCGGCCTGTTCGGCTTGGTGCTCAATCGATGATTCGGCCGGCATCAGCCTGCGTCGCAGCGGCATTGGCCTTGCTGCCGGCCGCCGCGACGTGGACGAGTCCGCCGGCATCCGCGATCAGCCCGCCGACGGTCGACCCCGGCGCCGCGCCGCCCAGCGGGGCGCCGGGCCCCGGACAGCCGATGGAACAACGCGGCCCCTGCGGCACGTCCGGCGTCGTTCCCGGCAGCGATCCCGGTGCCGTCACGCCAAGCCAGTCGATGCTGAATCTGCCTGCGGCTTGGCAATTCTCGCGCGGTGAGGGCCAACTGGTGGCGGTGCTCGACACCGGGGTGCGGCCGGGCCCGCGGCTGCCCAACGTGGATCCGGGCGGTGATTTCGTCGAGACCACCGACGGGCTGACCGACTGCGACGGACACGGAACGCTGGTGGCCGGCCTCGTCGCCGGCCAGCCCTCGGCCGACGACGGGTTCTCCGGCGTGGCACCCGCCGCGCGGGTGGTGGCCATCAGGACGACGTCGGCCAAATTCTCGCCGCGGACACCGGGTGGTGATCCGCTGCTGGCGCGGGTGTCGGCCGAGGTGTCGACGCTCGCCCGGGCGATCGTGCACGCGGCCGACCTCGGCGCCAAGGTGATCGACATCGGCTCGGCCACTTGCATGCCCGTGGACCGTCCCGTCGACCAGGCCGCCCTCGGCGCGGCCGTCCGTTACGCGGCGGTCGACAAGGACGCGGTGATCGTGGCCGGCGCGGGCAACAGCGGGGCGGGCGCCGGTGGCGCCACGTGTGAGTCCAATCCGCTGACCGACCTGAGCCGCCCCAACGATCCGCGCAATTGGGGCGGTGTCACATCGGTGTCCATTCCCTCGTGGTGGCAGCCGTACGTGTTGTCGGTGGCATCGCTGACCCCGGATGGGCAGCCGTCGAAATTCACCGTGGCGGGGCCGTGGGTGGGTGTCGCCGCGCCTGGCGAACGCATCGTGTCGATCGGCAACGCCGACGGCGGCGGGCTGGCCAACGGCCTGCCCGACGGGCACCAGCAACTCGCCGCCGTGAGCGGAACCGATTACGCCGCCGGCTATGTGGCCGGTGTGGCGGCGCTGGTCCGCAGCAAGTATCCCGAGCTGAACGCCACCGCCGTGCAGCGTCGCATCACCGCAACCGCACATAACGGCGCCCGCGACCCGTCCAACGTCGTCGGCACCGGCAGTGTGGATCCGGTGGCGGCCCTGACCTGGCAACTGCCCGCCGGTAACCAGCCCGGCGCTGCGTCGGTGAAGCCGGTGACCGTGCCTCCGGCCCCGGCGCCCAAGGACACCAAACCGCGGACCGTAGCGGTGGCCGGCACCGCCGCGCTGGCCGTGCTGGTCGCGGTGGCGGGCGCTGTCACCGCCATCGCCGCACGCCGACGAAAGGACCCCACCCCGTGAACAAGCATCGGATACCGATCCCCGGGAGCGCCCGAATCACGTTGGCGCTGCTGGCCGTTGTGCCCGCCGTCATGGCGTACCCGTGGCGAACGCCGCGCGACTACTGGTTACTGGGCATCGCCGCCGTCGTCGTCATCGTGTTGTTCGGCTGGTGGCGCGGTCTGCACTTCACCACCATCCTCGGCCGCCGCCTGGCGATGATCGGACGCGGCAACGCCGTACCCGCGAGCACCTCCGACTCGGCGGCAACCGCCCTGATTCGTCTCGGCGCGCCCGAGGATGACTCGGAAGTGCTGCCGCTCCCGTTGATCGCGAGTTATCTCGACCGTTACGGCGTTCGGGCGGACAAGATCCGAATCACCAGTCGCGACAACGCCTCCGACGTGTCACGACGCGAGACGTGGATCGGACTGACCGTGTCGGCGCCGGACAATCTGGCTGCGCTGCAAGCCCGCTCACCGCGGATCCCGCTGCACGAGACCGCACAGGTCGCGGCCCGCCGGCTGGCCGACCATTTGAGGGAGATCGGTTGGGAAGCTACTACCGTCGGGGCCGACGACGTCCCGCGGCTGCTGACTGCCAACCCCCGCGAGAGGTGGCGGGGAGTGCAGCGCGGTGCCTCGGATTACCTTGCCGCATACCGAGTTCGGGTGGACGACGCGCTCCCGCAGACCTTGGACGCGATTCGGGCGTATTCCGCGCGCGAAACGTGCACCGCGCTGGAGCTCGCCGGTGACAAGGGTAGGCCCACCGTCGCGGTGGCCTGTGCGTTCCAGACGGAGTCCGCCCCGGATGGCAAAGCCCCGGTGGACGGGCTGACCCCGCAACGCGGAAACCACCTGCCCGCGTTGACGGACCTGGACCTGCTGTCCGCGCGCCGGCTGGACGGACACGCGCCGGTGCCGGAGAACCTGCTGGCGGAGCTGCACTGGCCCACCCTGCTGGGCGGAGCCCATCGCGCCTCGCTCGGCCAAACCGGCGACGGCGCCGACACCGTCGAGGTGGTCAGAACATGACCTCCTGCAGGAACGTGGTCATCCGGCGCAGGTAATCCAGCTGGCTGACGTGCAGCACGTGGCTGCCCGGAAACCAGTGCAGCGCACATTGATCCCAGTGCCGCCATAGTTTGACGGCGTGGTCCGGCGGCGCCATCCGGTCGCCGAGTCCGGTGATGATCATCCGGCGGTCGCGGGGCACCAGCGGTCGGTAGTTCAGCGGGCAGTGGTACGCCAGCCCCGCCGTCAGGTCGTCGTGGCTGATGTCGGAGACGCGCAGGCCCAGCCGGACCAGCTTGTTGGCCGGGAACCACTCGTCGAACAACGTCGAAGGGGTGACGACGGGGCAGTTGGGGATCACCGCCTCGAGCCGATCGTCGGCCGACGCCACCAGCGCCGAGGTGTAACCGCCCAGCGAGATTCCGGTGAGCGCGATGCGCTTGACTCCCGTGCGGTGCAGATAGTCGATGAGCGACCGAAAGTCGTGCACGGCCTGCGCCATGGCCTCGGCGAAACCGCTGAGCCCGCCGGCGAAATAGCCGAAACCGCTGAAGGGCGAATACTTTTCGGCCCGCTTGCCGTGGAAGGGCAAGGTGTACATCAGCACGTCGTAGCCGGACCGGTAGTACCAGGGCAACGAAAAGAACCGCCCGTTGGCCAGATACGACGATCCCAGGAAGCCATGGATCACGCACAGGGTGGGACGCGGCCCGTCGTCGTGGCGCCAATGCTGCGCGCGCACGGTGTTGTTGGCCCGCCACGCGCCCCACCGGGCGCGCATGGCCGGGTTTATGGCGGTGAAACTGCTGGGGAACGCGATGTTGTCGACCGTGCCGCGCGCGATCCACTCCGCCAGCGGGCTGGCTCGCCGCGATACGACCCGGGGCACATCGGTGGGTGCCGGAAAGGACCGTGACGGATCCTTCGCCGCGCCCAACTCCGCATAGAAGTCGAGGTTGTGGCGCTCGGCAGCGGAATCGGATTGCCGCAGCGCGTTGGCCACCACAAACGGCGCCACCGTGGTGGAGAGCAGCGAGGCCACCCAGGTGCGCAGGGCCAGATCGCCGAGGGCCGATGCCTCGACTACCATTCGCTGGCGGGGCGACAACGCTGAGCGGGGGGGTAGTCCGCCGGCGCCGGCCGGCAGATCGGCGCCGGAAACGTCCGGAACGGGAACGGGCGGGTCGATCGGATCTGAGTCGGGCGCCACGAACGCCGATGGTAGCCGGACGAAAGCGCCTTTCCTGGGCGTTTCGTTCGGTTTCGGTCGCCGCGGTGTTATCCCGGGACCAACCGGGCCGCGGCGGCGCACCATAGGAGTTATACGGTTTGCTATCGGCCGGCGAGCGGCGGCGCGAGGATCGGGAGGATCGACATGTGGGATCCGGACGTCTATCTGGCCTTCGCCGACCACCGCGCACGCCCCTTCTACGACCTGCTGTCGCGGGTGGGCGCCGAGCGGGCGCGCCGCGTCGTCGATCTCGGATGCGGCCCCGGCCACCTGACCAAGTATCTGGCGCGGCGTTGGCCCGATGCGGTGATCGAGGCGATGGACAGCTCACCGGAGATGGTTGCCGCGGCCAAGGAACGCGGCATCGACGCCGTCACCGGCGACCTGCGCGACTGGAAGCCCAAACCCGACACCGACGTGGTGGTCAGCAACGCGGCCCTGCACTGGGTGCCCGAGCATGCCGACCTGCTGTTGCGGTGGGCGGGGCAGCTGGCGCCCGGATCGTGGATCGGGGTGCAGATGCCGGGCAACTTCGAGTCGCCGTCCTACGCCGCGGTGCGGGCGCTGGCCCGCCGGGAGCCGTACGCTAAACTGCTGCGCGACATACCCTTTCGGGTGGGGGCGGTGGTTCAGCCGCCGGGGCACTATGCCAATCTGCTGCTCGACGCCGGATGCAAGGTCGACGTCTGGGAGACGACCTACCTGCATCAGCTGACCGGCGAGCATCCGGTGCTGGAGTGGATCACCGGCACCGCCCTGGTTCCAGTGCGCGAGCGCCTCGACGACGACACGTGGGAGCAGTTCCGCGAGGAGCTGATCCCGCTGCTGCAGGACGCCTACCGGCCGCGTTCCGACGGCGCGACGATCTTCCCGTTCCGGCGGGTGTTCGTCATCGCGGAAGTGGGCGGCTCGAGCCAGGGCAATTAGCGCTGCGTGGGCTTACCCTCTTCGATGCCGCGGTCGGCGGCGATGCCGGAGCGGGGGGACGGTTTCGAGCGATGGATCTGCAGATACGTTTCGGTGTAGCGCGCGGAGATGCGGGTGCCGGCGAATTCCGACGGGATGACGTCACCCGTGCGCTGGCGCCAATCATCCAGCAGCACAGCAAGGTTGGCCGCGACATCGGCCGCGTCGGCCCCGTCGTCGGCCAGCAGGTTGGTGGTCTCGGTGGGATCGGTACGCAAATCGTAGAGTTCCCGTTCCGGCCGCGGCGCCGTGACGAGCGGTGCGACCGCCAGCCCGGACGGGCTTTCCTGGATGTCCAGCGGCAGATCCAGTAGCGGCCGGGGCACGTAGTTCTCGATGTAGCTGTAGTCCTTGGTGCGGATCGCGCGAATCGGATCGAACGAGTCGTGGTAGGTCTTCATGGTGTAGACGTGTTCGCGCACCGGCGCGGTTTGCGGACCCGGTTCCAGCAGGATGGACGCGTGCGAGACACCGTCGACGTCGGCCGGAGCGTCAATCCCCAACAGCCCCAGCAACGTCGGGACCAAGTCGACGGCGCTGAACAGCTCGTCGTAGACGCGCGGTTGGATCGCCCGGCCGGTCGGCGGGCGAATGATCAAGCCGATGCCGGTGCCGGCGTCATACAGCGTGGATTTCGCCCGCGGGAATGCGGGGCCGTGATCGGTGAAGAACACCACCCAGGTGGTGGCGTCCAAACCGGTGTCGGCCAGCGCGTCCAGCAGCAGCCCTACGGCGGCGTCGGCGGTGCTGATGGCCCCGTAGAAGTCGGCGAGGTCCCCACGCACCTCGGGGGTGTCGGGCAGGTAATCGGGCGTATCCACCGTGGCGCTGTCGGCCGGTGTGTAGCGGTCGTGCGGATAGGGCCGGTGCGTCTCGAAGAAGCCGGCGGTCAACAAAAACGGCTGTCCGACAAGGCCTTCGGCGCTTTGCCGCAGCCACTCGCCGGCCTTGTCGGCCACGTAGTCGCAGTACGAGTTCGACACGTCGAACTCGTCGAAACCCAACCGCTTCGGGTAGGAGGTCTCGTGTTGCATGCCGAAAAGCGCCGAATACCAGCCCGATTCGGACAAAATCTGGGGCAGGGTCCGGATCCCGTCGCGGTATTCCCAGCCGTGGTGGGCCAGCCCGATGAGGCCGTTGTTGTGCGGGTAGCGACCGGTGAACAGCGATCCGCGCGACGGCGAACACAGCGGCGCGGTGGCGTGCGCCCGGGTGAACAGGATGCCCTCGGCGGCGAGGCGGTCGAGTCGCGGGCTCGACACGTCGGGGTGGCCGTAGGCACCGAGGTGGCGCCCCAGGTCGTGCCAGTGCACGATCAGCACGTTGTCCCGAGAGCCCGTATTTTGTTTTTGCCCGGCGTCGTCCAATGGCGTCACCTCTCACCTTGCCTTGCGACCGGCGACGTTACCGCAACTTCCCCGGGTGCTTTCTCTTCAGTATCAGGGCGTCGGCAACTGGCCCCATCGGTTCTCGCAGACGAACTCCCGCAACGGTCGCCCGACGGCCCACCCGTCCAGTTCCAGCGCCGGGCGATCGGGGAATTCGGGCACCGGCCCCAGACACAGGATGGCCACCGGTTCGGCGCCCGAGGGCATGCCCAGCAGTTCCGCCAGCCGTTGCGGATCGAACAGGGACACCCAGCCCATGCCGAGCCCCTCGGACCGGGCCGCCAGCCACAGGTTCTGGATCGCGCACGACACCGACGCCAGGTCCATCTGCGGTAGCGTTCGCCGGCCGAACACGTGCGCGTCGCGGCCGTCGCCGAGCGCCACCACGAACAACTCCGCGCATTCGAGGATGCCCTCCACCTTGAGCGCCAGGAACTCGTCGGATCGCTCGCCCAGCGCTTTGGCGGTGCGCGGGCGTTCCTCGTCGACCAGGGCGTGAATGCGCCGCCGCAGCGAGTGGTCGGTGATCCGGATGAAGCGCCACGGCTGCATCAGCCCGACGCTGGGCGCCGCGTGCGCGGCCTGCAGCAGGCGCGCCAGTACGGCTTCGTCCACCACCGCACCGGGCACGAATCGGCGCATGTCACGGCGCTCGTAGATGACGCGATAGACGGCCCGCCGCTCTTGCGGGCTGAATGCCTCACCGCTCACGCCTGCCATCGTAGGAAATCGGCGTTAGCGTTGAGCCTGCCCAGACCAAAGGACCTGGTGAACCCCGGGAAGGGAGCGGTGTGAAGTGAAGCCTTCCGATGTGCTCGATCAGCTGGCCGCCGATGGCGCGGGCCGCAATTACGGTGAGCCCTATCAGACCCCGGACGGCACCACCGTCATCGTGGCGACCAAGCCGCTGGGGGTGTTCGCCATCCGCGACGGGCAGGCCACCTGGACGCCGGCCGTGGACAACAGCCGGATCGCGCTGATCGGGGTGATCACCGGCCTGCTGGCCGCGGTGATCGGCACCCTCGCGGTGCTGCGGCAGCCGCCGTGGCCGCGCATCGCGATCAGGGACTATAGGTAACCCCGACCGCGCGGAACACGTATTCCGGCGGCATGTCGAACGCCAGCGACCGCCGGGGCAGGCCGGCCAGAACATCGTCGGGAATCGCCACCTTGTAGTGCAGCGACAGCTCGCCGGCGAACTTCTCGTCGACCCGGGAGACGTCGGCGTCGACCTGCAGCCCGGTCGGCGAGACCTCCACCCGCGCCGCTCCCGCCTGCGGCGCGTCCCAGCGCACGTTGACGGTCGGGCCCGCCAGCCGGGGCAGCATCGACAGCGTGGCCAGCGCTCGCTCCGAGGTGAAGACCAGTGAACCCGTGTAGCTGGCGACGCTGTGCGGCAACCGAACGCCGGGGATGGTGCCGCTGAATCGGCGGGTCACGGCCACGTAATCGGCGTGGTAGATGAGGCCTTCCGACTCGAGCTGGGCGTGCAGCTCGTCGGGCAGCTTGCCGATGCCGAACAACCTACGGACAAAGACGGCCATATCGACAGTATGACGCGCGAGCGCCGGCGAGGACGGGTCGCACGGTGACGCCGGGTGATCGCAAGCGCGGCGCTTGTCGCCGGGTGCAGCGGGTCGCCCGCATGTCATCGACGGGACTGCTGGTATCGGTTGGTTATGACTCGCCCCAGGACGCCGGTGGCCCTGTGCTTCGCGGTGCTGGCTGCCGCCGTGTACGCGACGATGTGGGCGGGCTACTGCCGGCACTGGACCTGGCTGTACCGGATGGATTGGTCGTTGCTGAACGCGGCCCGCGGTGTCGCGCTCAAACATCCGCAGTGGCTGCGGTTTTGGGAAGGCGTGTCCTATGCATTGGGTCCGGTCCCGATGTCGGTGCTGGGCATCGCGATGACGGTGACCGCCCTGGTGATGCGCAATCTGCGGGCGGCGCTGGTGCTGGCTTTCGCGTGCGGGCCGCTCAACGAGTTCGCGACCGCGGCGGCCAAGGCCCTGGTCAACCGGCCCCGCCCGGCGACCATGTTGGTCGCCGCGCCCTCCACCTCCTTTCCGTCCGGGCATGCGCTGGAGGCGATGGCCGCGCTGCTCGCCGTGCTGTGCTTTTTCTTTCCGATGCTCAACCGGACGATCCGCGGCATCGCGGTAGCGGTGGTGACGGTGTCGCTGCTGACGGTCGGCGTCTCGCGGGTGGCGCTGAACGTGCACTACCCGTCCGATGTGCTGGCCGGCTGGTCGCTGGGCTACCTGTATTTCCTGTTGTGTCTCTTGATTTTTCGGCCCTCGATCACGCTATCCGCCGGCCCGCGGCGGGCAACCGAAACCACCGCCACGCGCTAACTGCGCTGTGCCGGCGGCTATTTGGTCACGACGCGGTGACCTAAACGGAGCTAAAGCTTTACTTGACCCCGAAGATGTTCCCGTTCGACGATGGAGTGCATGCACCGACTGCTCGCTTCGCTGTGCGCCGCGGCGTGCGTGATCCTGGCGTCGGTGGGGCTGGCCCCGACCGGTGCGGCCGCGGGTGCTCCCTGGTTCGCGAACGCGGTCGGCAATGCGACCCAGGTGGTTTCGGTGGTGAGCACCGGCGGTTCCAACGCGAACATGGAGATCTTCCAGCGCACCGGCACCGGCTGGCAGTCGCTGCGATCCGGCATCCCCACCCACGTCGGTTCGGCGGGAATGGCCCCTCAGGCCAAGAGTGGCGTGCCGGCCACCCCGATGGGCGTGTACAGCCTCGACTCCGCGTTCGGCACCGCGCCGAACCCCGGCACCGGGTTGCCCTACACCCAGGTTTCCGGGCCGAACTACTGGTGGAGCGGCGACGACCACAGTCCAACGTTCAACTCCATGCAGGTCTGCCAGAAGGCGCAATGCCCGTTCAACACCGGTGACAGCGAGAACCTGCAGATCCCGCAGTACAAACACGCCGTCGTGATGGGCGTCAACAAGAACAAGGCCCCGGGTGGCGGAGCCGCGTTCTTCTTCCACACCACCGACGGAAAACCCACCGAGGGCTGCGTGGCGGTGGACGACGCTCAGCTGGTGTCGATCATGAAATGGCTGCGGCCCGGCGCGGTCATCGCCATCACCAAGTAGCTTCTCAGTCCGAGGCGATGGCGCGTCCGGGTTTGAGAGTGAAGTTCAGGCCCTCCAAAGACATTGTGGCGTCATAGGTTCGGTCGTAGCCGGTGCCGCTGATCTTCCAGCCCGCCTCGGTACGGCGGTAGGTGTCGCGGTAGAACGCGGCCCCGATCAACATGAAGTTGAAGTCGGCGACCATGACGCGGTCCTGCAGATACCAACTGCCCGTTGCGGTGTCGCCGTCGACGGTGATGTCGGGGTGGGTCACCCGGTGTTCGGTGATGACGTTCGCGGGCAGCGAGGTACGCATGTACTCCACCAGGTCGGCCCGGTTGGTGAAGTGCAGCTCGTTGCCGATCGACGGCCCGTAGTCGGCCTTGATGTCCTCGGCCAGGGTGTCGGTGAAGTCGTCCCAGTGCTTGGTGTCCAGCGCACGCAGATACCGGTATTTGACTTGCTTGATCGCTTCGATATCGGCGAGATCGTCGAGGGTCATCCCGTCATTGCAGCACACGGGAAATGCGAAGCCTGAGCCGGTCGGACGGGGTGGGCCGCCGAGACTTAAACCAGTGCGACTTCGCGCGGCGTGTCGCGTGCGTGGTTTACGTGTCGCGGTGTCCCGGGCCCTCGGAGAGGTGGCGGGTGACCATGTCGACGAGGGCGCGCCGTTCCAGGCTCCAATCGATCGCGGTGCCGGTGACCATCTGTGCCAGCACCACACCGCGCAGCGTGGCCCAGATGACCTCGGCCACACCGGCATGCGCCGGATCGGTGGTGATCAGTCGCCCCAGCTGGCCGACAGCGGCGTTCATGTCGAGCAGGTGGCGCCGCGACGACGGGTCCGGACCGCCGCGGGTCTCGCGCAGGATTTCGAAGGCGGCCATCGACGTCGGGCTGCTGTAACAGCTCCACGCGGTGTCGACGACGACCTCGATGCGCCTTCGCAGGGGCAGCTCACTGACATCGGCCGACGACAGGCTGTCGACCAGCCGGGTCACCCCGTCGTCCACCACTGCCATCAGCAGGCCGTTGCGATCCCCGAAGTGGTACTGGATGACCCCCCACGTCACGCCTGCGCGTTCGGCCACGTGCTTGGCCGTGGCGGCAGAGAATCCCTCCTCGACGATGCAGCGCACCGTCTCATCGATGATCTTCGCCCGAGTGTCATCGCCGCGCTTGCGTGGCGCGGTGGTGCGCCGGGTCGGGCCGACCGGGCGTTCCGGCTTCTGGCCAGCGACGATGGACATTATTGACTTTATAACATAGTCGAGTCTATTTTTGGGGCGTGAGCAGCCCCTCGCGATACGCGCGATTGTCCCGCGACGAGCTCGTCGTCTTGGTTCCCGAACTGCTACTGATCGGGCAGCTGATCGACCGATCCGGGATGGCCTGGTGCATCTCCTCGTTCGGGCGCGACGAGATGGTCCAGATCGCCATCGAGGAGTGGGCGGGATCCAGCCCGATCTACACCCGGCGCATGCAGAAAGCCCTGAACTACGAGGGCGACGACGTGGTGACCATCTTCAAGGGCCTACAACTCGACATCGGTGCGCCACCGCAATTCATGGATTTCCGGTACACGGTCCACGACCGCTGGCACGGCGAATTCCACCTCGACCACTGCGGCGCACTGCTCGACGTCGAGCCGATGGGCGAGCAGTACGTGTTCGGCATGTGCCACACCATCGAGGACCCCACCTTCGACGCCACCGCGATCGCCACCAACCCGCGCGCCCAGGTGCGTCCCATCCATCGCCCGCCCCGGACGCCGGCGGACCGGCATCCGCACTGCGCGTGGACCGTCATCATCGACGAGTCCCATCCCGAAGCGCAAAGCATCCCGGCGCTCGACATCGTCAGCCGAACACGCGCTGCGACATGGGAACTCGACGCCATCGACTCCTCGGACGATGGGCAGGCGGATTACTCCGGGCCGTTGCTGTCCGACTTCGACTTCGCCGCCTTCTCGCATTCGGCGCTGGTCCGGATGGCCGACGAAGTATGCCTGCAGATGCACCTGCTGTACTTGTCGTTCGCGATCGCGGTGCGGGCGCGTGCCGCGAACGACGACGAAGCGGTCGGCGTGTGCACCCGCGGCCTGACCGGCATCGCGGGTGTGGCCGCCGAGCGCATTCACCGCGCACTGAAATCCCCCGCAAGCGGGAGGGGCCCCCATCCGGGCGGCACCGAAGGTGCCCTGCGCGTCCTCGAGCTGCACCCGCTGCTGAACCCTGCTGACTACGTTGTCGCCGAGACGGATTCGAGCCGCCTGCACGTCCACCCGTCGCCGGCGCATGATGACCGATCCTGGATCTCGCTGTGCTCGCCGGAGTCGGTGCAGCCGCTCCAGGCGGTCGCCACCGCGGTGGATCCGCACATCGCGGTTCGAGTTAGCGGATCGGCCACCGACTGGACGGCCGAACTGGTCGAAACCGACACTCCCACCGAGGAACTACCAGAGGTTTCCGTCGTCAGAGTCAGTGGGGGATCGACCTTCCAGTTCGAGCCGAGGCGTTCGCTGCCGCTGACGGTCTTGTAACGAAAGGCGTTTTGTCAAGGGGTTTTCGGTACCGCTTCGGTGACGCAAGGGCATCGAGCGGATACCAATGACATTGCGAAGCATCGGCTTTCCGCGTGTCCGCGGCTATCGTTGACGCTGGCCACCGACCCCTATAGACGAAGGTTTCGCTCTATGTACGACCCACTCGGGTTGTCGATCGGGACCACGAACCTGGTCGCTGCGCGTAATGGAAGCCCACCGGTTACCCGCCGGTCTGTGCTGACCCTTTACCCGCACTGTGCACCGAAAATCGGTGCGCCCGATGAGAACCCGTACCTAACCGAGCCTGGCGTACCGATGAAGGGCTTTATCGAGCGCATCGGTGATTCCGTTGCGCTGGTGTCACCCGACGGTTCGGCGCACGACCCGGAGCTGCTGACGGTGGAGGCGCTGGACGCGATGGTGCTCGCGGCCGGTGCGGATGCGGCGTGCTCGGAGATTTCCATCGCCGTTCCGGCGCATTGGAAACCCGCGACGGTGCAGGCGTTGCGCGACGCGCTGCGAACCCATCTGGGCTTCGTGCGAAGCGGTATGGCGCCGCGGCTGGTTTCGGACGCGATCGCGTCGCTGACGGCGGTGAAGGCCGAGCTCGGCCTGCCCGACGAGGGCGTGGTGGGCCTGCTCGACTTCGGCGGCAGCGGCACGTCGGCCACGTTGGTCAATGTCGCGGGGGACTTCGAACTCGTCAGCGCCACCATGCGTTACGCCGCGTTGTCCGGTGACGAGATCGACCAGGAGTTGCAGCTGCGTGCGTTCGAGGAGTTGGGGCATGGCAGCGGCCTGGACCCGGCCAGCACCGCCGGCGTCGGGCAGCTCGTCGAACTCAGGGAACAATGCCGGGTGGGCAAGGAGCTGCTCTCGACCGACATGACCACCGAGATCACCGCGGTGCTGGGCGGGCGCAGCTGCAGTTTGACGTTGACGCAAGACGACCTCGAAGAGATGATTGCTGACCGGCTGACCGGCTTCATCTACGCCTTCGACGACATGCTGCTGCGCTACCGCACGAACTGGACGGACCTTGTCGCTGTGGTAACGGTCGGTGGCGGCGCACGCATTCCGTTTGTCACCGAACGACTTTCGGCCCACGGCCGGATGCCGATCCTGACGCCCTCGCAGCCCGCGCTGGCCGCGGCGAGCGGGGCGCTGATCCTGGCATCGCGCGGTGGCGAGCTGGATCTGCGCACGCGGACATCGATAGGGCTGCTCGCCTCGGCCGACGCCGCCGGTGACGTCGTCGACCTCGGCGCCGGCGATGTGCTGGTGATCGATGATGAGGCGCTCACCGATCGCGAATTGGCTTGGTCGCAAACGGAATACCCCGGCGACCTGCGGATGCGGTTCGGTGGCGAAACCTACGACGAAGACGGACCGGCCGGCTGGTCGATGCGGCTCAACGTCATTGAGCCGCCCCGGGAACGCCGACCCTGGTTGCGTCTTCGGTTCTCCCAGTTGATCATCGGCATGTCGGCCGTGGTCGCCATGACGGCGATCGGTGGCGTGGCCTACACGCTGACCGGAATAGAGAACCGGCCGGCCCCGCCCTCGGTCGCGCCCCTGCCTGCGCCCCCGGCGAACTCGGTGGCGCCCCGGCCCGCCGCGCCGCCACCGCCCACCGCGGTGCCGCCACCCCCGCCGCCCAGCGCGCAACCCATCCCGAGCCCCCCGCCGCCACCGCCGGAACCGCCGCCGTCACCGCCGCCTCCGCCACCTCCGGTGGTGGTCACCACCGCGCCGCCGGCGCCCGTCTACACCCCCCGGCATACGGCGCCGCCGACCACCGCGCCGCCGCAACCGACGGTCACCACGACGGTGCCGCCGCCACCGTCGGTGACCACCACGGCGCCGCCGCCGCCGGTGGAAACCACCACACCCCCGCCCCCGCCGACCACTACCACCACCACGGTGCCGATGACCACCGAATGGATCCACGTTCCGCTGCTACCGGTCCCGATCCCGGTGCCGGTTCCACAGCAGCAGGCTCCTGCGACTCCGCAGTACCCGCAATATCCCCAGTACCCCCAGTACCCGCAGTACCCCCAGTACCCCCAGTACCCGGGGAGCGCGCAGAATCCGTACCTGGGGCCGGGTTATTAGCGTTATTCCTGCGTACGCACACCGCCTGCGCAATTAGCTGCACGCGCGTAACGTTTATGTCACCAAGTTCGGGCGGGGTTCCTCCCGTCGTGCCCTCGCAGAGGGCGTTGAAAAGGGCTTTGGAGGCGTTACGTGGACATCGTGCTTGGGGTGTCGATGGCTCCCAGGACAGTCCGCCTGGTGGCGATCGAGGGCCAAAATGCGGACGGCGTGACCGTCGAACAAGAAGAGTTCGAGGTTGGGGCCGCTGGGAATTCGGTTAATTCGGCGGCCGGCGCTGTCGACCAGGTGATCGACGCGATCATCGGCAGCCGCGAAGGTGTGTTGGAGGGCGGCCACCGGCTGACCTCCACGGGGGTCACCTGGAGTGACCCCGCCGGCGTCGGCGCGCTGCGGGAGGCGATCGCCACCTGCGAACTGGGCGGCGTGATGCTGGTCGCACCGTTGCTCGCCGCGGCCGCGCTCGCACAGACCGTCGGTTACGCGCTGGGTTACGAACGCCTCGCGATGCTGTTCGTCGAGCCGGCCAACGCGACGCTGGCCGTGGTCGACGTCGCCGACGGTTCGATCGTCGATCTGCACCGGCGCCAGACCGGCGGCGACCACCCGGGAGGTCTGGCCGCCGAACTCGCGACGATGGTCGCCGGTCTGGACGCGCGCGGGTCTCGTGCCGACGGGGTGTTCCTGATCGGCTGCGGAACCGACATCGTGGCGCTGAAGCCCACGCTCGAGGCGGCCACCCCGCTTCCGGTCACCGCGCCCGAGGAGCCGGACATGGCATTGGCCCGCGGCGCCGCCCTGGCCTCGGCGAACGCCCCGCTGTTCGCATCGTCGACGGCGGCCCTGGCCTACGCACTGGATCCGAGCACCGGAGAGCTGAGTCTCCCCGCGCTCGGCCCGAGCTACCTGGACGTCTGGGGCAACGCCGACGTCGGCACCGGCGCGCGGGCCTACAGCGCGGTCGCGGACGAGGACGACACTCCGCCGCGCCGCCCTCGGTCGATGCTGCTCGCCGGCAGCGCCCTGGTCGGCATCGTCGCCGCGATAGGCGGCGTGGTGCTGGTGACGTTGACCTCGGATCGTCCGGCCGACCGTCACACTTCGGGCGTCAGCGTGGCCACCCCCGGCGTCCAGCTGCCCGCGCCTCCGCCGAAGAACCCGCCGAGCAACCCCCCGCAGGCGCAGCTGCCGGCCCCGAGCCCGGCGCCCCCGCCGCCCGCGCCCAGCCCAACCGAGGTGGCCGCCCCGGCACCCGCATCGTCGCCGGTGCAGCAGTCCGCACCGCAGGCCCCGGTCACTCAGGCACCCGCGGCCCCGGTCTACCGCGCCCCGACCCGGCAGGCACCGCAGTACGTGCCGCCGCCCGTCCGGCAGGCGCCCCCACCGGTCCAGGAGGCTGCGCCCCCGCCGGCCGCGGCGCCCGAGCCCCCGCCTGCCGCGCCGCCCCCGCCGCCCGCGGCGCCGCCGCGGCCCCAGCAGCCACCGGTGACGATGTATCTGCATTTCCCGTTCGTCACGGTGCCTATCCCGATCAACCCCCCGCCGCCGCCCGGCCCGTAACCACGTGGCGAACGGCCTCGACTGAGCGCACACTGGCAGTTACGACATCGAGCGCCAAGGAGGTCGCGTGGGCGAGCACAGTGGATTCGGATTCGACCCCGAAGAGTTCGACCGAATGATCCGGGAGGGCAGCGAGGGGCTGCGCGACGTATTCGAGCGGGTCGGCAAGTTCGTGGCCGGGCCCGGTGTCCGGACGGGGTGGTCCGCCGTTTTCGACGACCTGTCGCGGCGTCCGCGCAGCGCCCCCGAAACCGCGGGCGAGGCCGGTGAGGGCGTGTGGGCCATCTACACGGTGGACGCCGACGGCGGCGCGCGCGTCGAACAGGTCTATGCGACCGAACTCGACGCACTGCGGGCGAACAAGGACAACGTCGATCCCAAACGCAAGGTGCGTTTCCTGCCCTACGGCATTGCGGTCAGCGTCCTCGACGACGACCAAGACGACACCGAAGCCGACGCCGAAGAGCCCGCGTAACAATCGTTTTCGCTCAGCCCTGCTGCACCACGTTGGAGCCGCCGGAGTTGCTGATCTTCGGCGCGCCCGAGTGGTAGGTGACCTTGTTGTTGAAGCCGGAGGCGTCGATGGCCTCGACGGCCTCGACCGTGACCGAATTCTGCACGCCCGACACCGACAGACTGGTGCAGTGGCCGGTGATCGTCACCGTGTTGGAAACCCCGCTGACGTTGACGATGTTGTCGTTGCAGGCGATGGTCCGGTTCTCGTTGATGCCGGCGACGCTGAGTTCGGTACCCGGTGGTGCGGTGGTCGACGTCGACGACGAAAGTGATTTCCTCTGTGATGGAACGGGATTCGTCGAAACGCTCGGCGGGAGCAACGTGGTGGAGATGGTCGGCGGCGAGGCGATGATCGACCTCACGCCGGAAACTTGGTGTGCGGCAAAGGCGGCGATGCCCCCCGCCAGGGCCAACACGCCGACGACGACGACCGTGCCGAGAATCCACCAGATGCGGTTACTCGACGAGCGTTGCTGGAATGGCTCGGGGAGCGGGCCGCCGTAATTCCACGAGGCCGGCGGGGGTGGGGCGCCCGGCTGCCCGGCGGGCTGCGAGCTGCCCTGCTCGGACGCCCGCGCCGTCTCGGCGAGCGGGCGCTCGAGTTCCCGGATTCGGTCCTCCGGGTCTTCGTTTGCTGCCATGGGATGAATATGCCATTCGCTTCTGGCTTTCCGGGCCGTTCGGTAGTTTTTACGATCGTGCCCGATTTGCCGAATCGCCAGGTCCTCCTTCGTCGCCGTCCGTCCGGGCTTGTCCAACCGGATGACACCGAAATGGTCACCACGCCCGCGCCCGAACCCGCCGAGGGCGAGGCGCTGCTGCGCACCACCTACGTCGGCATCGACGCCGCCGCCCGCACCTGGCTCGACGACCAGCCCAGCTACCTTCCGCCGGTCCAGCTGGGTGAGGTGATCCGGGCGGCCGGCATCGGCGAGGTGGTGGCGTCGCGATGCGACGCCTATGCGGTCGGCGACGTCGTCACCACGCTGACCGGTTTCCAGGAGTACGTGATCATCCGCGACGACCTGTTCAGCACGCCGATCCCGGGCGAGGACGACCAGCTGGCGATCATGTCGGTCTACGGCCCGACCGGCGCCACCGCCTATTTCGGGATGACCGACATCGGCCGGCCGCAGCCGGGGGAGACGGTGGTGGTGTCGGCGGCCGCGGGCGCCACCGGATCGGTCGCGGGGCAGATCGCCAAGATCGCCGGCGCCCGCGTGGTGGGCATCGCGGGCGGGCCGGAGAAATGTCGGGCGGTGGTCGAGGACTTCGGGTTCGACGCGTGCATCGACTACAAGAATGACGACGTCGCGGCGGCGCTGAAAAAGCATTGCCCGCAACGCGTCGACGTCTACTTCGACAACGTGGGCGGTCCCATCCTCAACGCCGTGCTGGGCCGCCTGGCCGCCCGGGCGCGCGTCGTGCTGTGCGGCGTCATCTCCAGCTATCTGACCGGCGATCACCCCGGGCCTGCCAACTACGTGAACCTGCTGTCGAAGACCGCCCTGATGCAGGGGTTCAACGCGCTCGATCAGTGGGGCCGCTTCGACGAGGCGTTCGCCGCGCTACGCCAGTGGGCGGCCGAAGGCCGACTTCACCACCGGCAGACCATCTTTGAGGGCATCGAGTCCTGTGTCGATGCCCTCAACGGCTTGTTCACCGGCGTCAACGTCGGCAAGACCCTGGTCAGGCTGAGCGAACCCAGTCCCCGCTAGGCGGCGCCGAGCGCCCGGTGCAGCGCCTTGCGCGCATCGGTCAGCGCCTCGAGCACCTTGGTTCGCGCCTCGGCGAGCTGCTGCTTCTGCTCGTCGGTGCCCGTCCATGCGATGGTGCGGGCCAGTCCGGCGATCTCGAAGAATTCCTTGCGGATCTTCACCACGTCACCGAACTTGGCCGCACGGCTCAAGAAGGCGTGGGCGGTCTCGCTGCTGATTCCGCGCCATGCCAACACGTTTCGGCCGAGTTCGGTCAGCGTCGCCACGCCGCCGTCGACGGTGACCACGCCGCGCCCGGCGAGGATGCCGATCGCAAGCTCGGCCACGTCCTGCGGAGGCGTGAACGCGCCGCCGGTCGCGTCGGACACCCGTTGCACCACTTGCGCGGCGTCGGCCGGCCCGTCCAGCAGCAATGCCGCGGTGACGAACGCCGCGCGCTTGAGGCCGTGGCGACCCTTCTTGCCGAAGTGGGCGAAGCCGGGACCGCCGGCGCCCGGGCCGCCGAATCCCGGAGCGCCAAAGCCCGGACCGTCGAAACCGGGACCACCGAAATTACCGAAGAATCCATTAGACATGGCTGTTTCCTTTCTCAAACCATCAACCTCCTTGATACCAGCGGCGGCGCATATGTCAACTAAGTTGATGGTTGAGTCGCGAAATCCCTAGAAGTGGGCCACTCGGCTGCTATCGTCGCTTGTTTATGCCAGGGGGATCGCGGCAGCGGCTCGTGAGCGGGAACGCCGCGCGCGGATCGGGTGCGCGCGGACCCCGACCGCGGCATGCATGCCACCCCACCGCGTGGTTTCATAACACCGTTTGCGAGAGTTGCCTGGGGAGAGTCCGCCGAGCTTGACGAGCCGGCTTCGAACGATTGGTGGATTAGATGGATCGTCGCAGCATGATGTTGATGTCGGGCCTCGGCATGCTCGGGGCTGCGATGCGCTTGCCGGGCGCGTGGGCGACCCCGTCGGGCCCGCCGGTGCCGGCCGCGCCGGCGGCCGGAGGCGGCGGCTACATCTTCGCCGACGAGTTCGACGGCCCCGCGGGTTCGGCTCCCGACCCGGGCAAATGGACCATTCAGACCTGGCAGGACGACGTGTTCCCGCCGGTCGCGGGGATATACCGCGACGACCGCCGAAATGTGTTCCAAGACGGGAACTCCAACCTCGTTTTGCGCGCCACCCAGGAAGGGGACACCTACTACGGCGCCAAACTGCGGGGCAACTTCCGCAGCATGATCAACCAGACTTGGGAAGCTCGGATAAAGCTGAACTGCTTGGAGCCGGGCCTGTGGTCCGCGTTCTGGGGCGTCAACGAGGATCCGCTGCCCGACGGCGAGGTTGACCTCTTCGAGTGGTACGGCAACGGCTCGTGGCCTCCGGGGACGACCGTGCACGCCGCGTCGAACGGCAAGACCTGGGAGGGCAAGTCGATCCCCGGGATGGTCGACGGCAACTGGCACACCTGGCGCATGCATTGGGGCGAAGAAGGATTTCAATTCGCCCGAGACGGGGCACAGTACTTCAGCGTTCCGAACAAACCCATCCATGTTCACGGCGGCGCCCCCGACGACTTCCGGTGGCCGTTCAACAACCCCGGCTATTGGATGACACCCATGTTCACCCTGGCGGTCGGCGGCGTCGGCGCCGGCGATCCCGCGGCGGCGACCTACCCGGCGGACATGCTCGTCGACTGGATCCACATCTGGTGACTATCGCTGGGCTTCGAGCACCTGGACCAGGTTGAACTGCCAGCGCTCCACCAGCCGGAAGCCCAGGTCGTGCGGCACCGCGAAGGCGGTGCTCGCCCAATAGACCGGGCCTGGCGGCAGCGCCGGGCCCTGCTCGTGCGGCGGCTGGGACGGGTCGGCCTGGGTGATGATCCAGACGACGCCGCACTGGCTCAGCGGCGTGGCCACCACCTCGGGGATGAGATTGGTGTCGAACACGTCGTTGCGGTCGGTCGCCTTCTGCCACAGCGTGAGATCGATCAGCTTGCGATAGGCCTCCGGGCGCGCCGCCAGCAGCGGGCGCATGGGCGCCGGCATGAACGTCACCGTGTCGTTCACCAGTAGACAATCGCCCGGTGCCGCCTTCGCGCTGATCAGGTCGGCGACCTGGCTGTAGTCCATGCCGTATTTGGCGTACGGGTTGCGTTGCACGCGAACATAATTCGGAGCGGCGGCCACCGCGAAAAGGCCGATGACCGCCGTTGTCACCCATGGTTTGGCGGCCACCGCGCCACTGCAGACGCCGAGGATCAACGCCAATGCGGGGGCGGTGAAGCACAAGTAGCGCGGCGTGTAGATCGGGTGAACCAGCGCCGAATACGTGACGATCGCGGCCGTCGGCGCCGCAAGCCACCCCGCCGCGAGCACCAGCAGTTGGCGCTGCGGGCCCGCCGGGCGAGCGGACCCGCTGAGCCACAACACGATTGCCGCGCCGATCAGCAGCGCCGACAGCACTGCGAACGGCGGACACCGCTCGAAGTACTGCTGCATCAGCACGTCTTCGACGGTGCGGTGACCGATGGGTGCCACCCAACTGATCTGGTGTGCCTGGCCGGCCACCGCCGTCAGGAACGGCAGCAGTGCGGCCACTGCTG
Source organism: Mycobacterium sp. NGS11 (assembly GCF_059813315.1). NCBI lineage: Bacteria > Bacillati > Actinomycetota > Actinomycetes > Mycobacteriales > Mycobacteriaceae > Mycobacterium > Mycobacterium sp. NGS11. Next base: position 11,159 of record NZ_JCALEJ010000007.1, on the reverse strand, counting down.
CGGCCGAGGCGATCGCGAAGCCCAGCAACGTCATTCGGCGTCGGTGGAAGATGCACACGAACACGACATAGGCCGCCAGCAACAGCGCGAGGTACGCGTCGAGCAGGATGGAGAAACCCAGAGCGACGGCATACGACAGCCACAGCCACGCGTTGTCGCGGCGCGCGGCGTGAACCAGCAGGACGGTCAGCCACACCGCGGCCATCATCGACAGCGCGTAAGGGCGGGCCTCGATGCCCGCCCACGTGGTCCGCGGCAGGATCGCACAGAACGCACCGGAGGCCACCGCGACGCTGCGGGAGGAGAACTGTTTCCCCAACACCACGACGCCGGCGGCCGCGCCGCCCGCCGCCAGCGCGCTGGGCGCGCGCGACCAGAACTCGGTGGGCGGAAAGACCTGGAACCAGCCGTGCATGAGGACGTAATACAGACCGTGGACGGCGTCGACATTGGCCAGCATGTGCCACAGCTGGCCCAGCGACCGGCTGTAGGCGGCCGAGATGGTCGCGGCCTCGTCGTACCAGAACGAGGGCCGGGCGGCGCCGGCCATGCTCACCGCGGCGGCCACGATCGCGATCACCAGCGGGTCCAGCGCGGCCGGCGCCGCCCACCGGCGACCGTCCGGCGCGCCGCGGCGACCGCCTGACGCCTCGGTGGTTGCGATGCTCACCGAACCGCCCTGGACGTCGCGGTTTGGCTGAACACACCGCTATGTTGCCAGAAGCCAACTGCCCCGATCAGGGGGCTCAACGATGCGCCTGTTCGAACGTATGATCGATCAATGGGTCCGCTCGCGTCGATCGGGTACAACGGCCAACCGGTCCGCAGCCCGTTTCGGGTGGTCCGTCCCGCGATCGCGGTTCTGGTCGACCTGACCGTCCTCTTCCCGCGCGAGCCGCACCGCTCGGGGCGGTATCAGCCCAACGGTCTGCAGCTGCACAAGGTCGTCGAGGGGTGGCTGAGCTGCTGGGCCCTGTGCGAGCAGGGCGACTGGTGGGGCCTGGTGACCTATCCCGTCGCGTACGGATCCAAGCGCAGAACCGTGACGCACTGGGTGCCCGCGTGGACGCTGCGCCGCAAAGGCTGACCGGTGCGGTCAACCGCTGCGTGAGCGTCACGCCAATGCGATGATTGCTGCCCGTGGAGGCAAGTTGGGCCGCGGTGCTGGGCAAAGTCGTCGCGCTGGCGGCGGTCATCGCGCTGTCACCGATCACGGTCATTCCCGCGGTGCTGGTGCTGCATGCGCCGCGCCCACGCCCGGCCGGCCTCGCCTTCCTGGGCGGCTGGCTGCTGGGGTTGGCAGCTCTCACCGCGGCGTTCGTCAGCGGCTCGGAGCTGCTCAGCGGCTTCCACGCGACCCCGCCGAAATGGGCGGCCTGGGTGCGGCTGGCCTTCGGCCTGGCGCTGATCGCCCTGGCCGCCTACCACTGGTTCATCAGGTATCGCCAGCGCAACATGCCACGCTGGATGCGTTCGTTCTCCACGCTCTCGCCGGTACGCGCCGCAGTGATGGGCGCCGTGCTGGCGCCGGTGCGCCCAGAGGTGCTGATCCTGTGCGCGGCCGCCGGCCTGGCCGTCGGCAACAGCAGCCTGAGCGCCGGCGCCCAGGTGATCGCCGCCGCGATCTTCGTCGTGCTCGCCGCGTCGACGGTCGCCATCCCGATACTGGCTTACGTCGGCGCCGGTGACCGCCTCGAGGACGCCCTGGAACGTCTCAAAGCCTGGATGGAGGCCAACCACGACGCGATGATGGCCGTCATCCTGTTCCTGATCGGGTTGATCGTGCTCTACAACGGGATTGGCACGCTGGCCTGACCCGGTTCGGCGCGTTCGACGTCGCATCGCCCGCGGCGATGGCAGGATGCCGCCCATGGCAGGAAGCTGGGGGACGGTGCTGACCGGCCTCGTTCCGCTCGGACTGGTCATCTCGCTCTCACCGCTCACTGTCATTCCGGCGGTGCTGGTGCTGCAGGCGCCGCGGCCGCGGCCGAGCAGCCTCGCGTTCCTGGGCGGCTGGCTGCTCAGCCTGTCCGCGCTGACGGCGCTGTCTGTCGCGGCCTCCGGCCTGCTGGGCGGCCTGGACAAGGCGCCTCCGCGGTGGTCATCGTGGCTGCGCGTGGTGCTGGGGTCGGCGCTGATCGTCTACGGCATCTACCGATGGCTCAACCGGCACGGTCAGGCCGAATCCCCGGCCTGGATGCGTTCGTTCGCCAGCATCACCCCGGCCCGCGCGGGGATCATCGGCGCGGTGCTGGCCGTGGTGCGCCCGGATGTGGCGCTCATCTGCGTCCCGGCGGGATTGGGCATCGGCACCAGCGGACTGGGCCTCGCCGGCGACTGGGCGGCCGCGGCTTTCTTCGTGGCCATCGCCGCCTCCAGCGTCGCGATCCCGATATTGGCGTACGTGGCGGCCGGTAGCCGCCTCGACGACACGCTGGCGCGGCTCAAGGACTGGATGGACCGCAACAACGGCGCCCTGCTCGCGGCGGTCTTCGTGGTGATCGGCGCGATGGTGCTCTACCACGGGATTCACGCCCTGTAGCCACCGTCGGAGAGGCCGGCGTCCTCTTCGAACCCGTTCACCGCGCCAAACACCAACTCGCGGAACAACTCCCGGCCGTAGCCGGTGAGCATGCCCAGGTAGCCCCGGTTGGCCCATTGCGCGGCGTGCCGCTCTTCGTGATGCAACACCCGGTCCAGGTCAAGGCGGCTCACGCGGGGCGTGCGGCTGCCGTCGAGATACCAGGCGTGCCCGGATGAGACGACTTGGCGGAGCTGCCCGCCGGGGTCGGCGGGCTTGCCCGTGTTCATCATGAAGATGTCACCCCAGGTGGTGCCGCCGCGCTGGCTGAACAACCGTTGGATCCAGTTGCCGCCCAAGCCCATCAGCATGCCGTTGGGGGTGGCGACCAGCCGTCCGCCGTTGCGGTGCACGAAGGGCACGTCGCGACGGTAGCTCCAGCGATTTGCGTTCTGCCGGAACATAATTCGCGCCACCTCGGCGGCGCTGTAAGGGGTGGAAGGAAAGTCGGTCGGCCCGCCCGGCTTACCGTAGCCGGTATCCGCGTTGAGGATGTAGGTCATCAGCGCGGCGTCGCGGGCGCGGGCGCCGTCGGCGTAGGCCGGGATGAGGAAGAACGCTTGCCGTGCGGGTCCTCGAGCTGGGCCATGCCCTCGAGCACTCCGAAGCGTGCGGCCGTGACGCCGTGCCGGCGGGCGATCTCGGCGACGACGTGCGCGTCCACGCCGCGGCGTTCGGCGTTGTCGCGCCACCTCATGCAATAGCCCTGTGCGTCCATGTCTCCGGACCAATTTAGGGTGTAGCGAATGAACAGGGGGCCCCGCCAACGCGGACGCGGCATCAAACAGATCACCCGGGGGCTGGGCACGCTGGACCGCGAACTGTTCGATGCCATCGCCGAAACGGACACCCCGCTGCTGGACAGGTTCATGCCGCCGCTGACCCGCGCGGCGGACCATTCCAAGCTCTGGGTCGGCATCGGTGCGGCGCTGCTCGCCACGGGCAGGCAAAGCGCGCAGCGGGGCGCGACCCGCGGCTTGGTGACGCTGGCCGTAACCAGCCTGGTCACCAACCAGGTCGCCAAGCGGATCCGCCGGCGGCCGCGCCCCGGGTATGACTTGGTGCCGCTGATCAGGCAGGTCCGCCGGCGCCCGACGTCGAATTCCCTGCCGTCCGGACACTCCGCCAGCGCCGCCGCGTTCGCCGTCGGGGTGGGGCTGGAGAACGCGCCGCTGGGTTTCGGGCTGGCGCTGCTGGCCGGGCTGGTGGGCCTGTCGCGGGTGGCGACCGGCGCACACTACCCCGGCGACGTCATCGCCGGATTCGGCATCGGCTCGGGCTTGGCCGTGCTGGGCGGGCGGCTCGTCCCGCCGATCACCGAAACCGCGCGGCCGCGAACCGAACCGCTCCGCGTCGCCGCGCCGCAGCGGCCCGACGGCGCCGGGGTGATTTTGGTCATCAACCCGGAGTCGGGCAGCGGCACCGGCGCCCGCGTCGTCGAGGAAGTGCGCGCCGAGCTGCCCAAGGTCGACATCCGCGAACTGGGCCCCGACGACGACCCGGTGCAGGTTCTGCGGGGCGCGGCCGAACAAGCCGAGGTGCTGGCCGTGGGCGGCGGTGACGGCACCGTCGCGGCCGCCGCCGGGGTGGCCATCGACGCGGGACTTCCGCTGGCGGTCTTTCCCGCCGGGACGTTCAACCACTTCGCCAAGGACATCGGCTGTGACACCGTGGCCAAGACGGTCGACGCCATCCGGCGTGGCCACGTCGCGTGCGTGGACCTGGTGTGCCTCAACGAAACTCAGATGGTCCTCAACACCGCCAGCATCGGCGCGTACCCGGCCTTCGTGCGGCGCCGCGAGAAACTCGAGAAACGCATCGGCAAGCCGCTGGCCGGGCTCTACGCGATGCTGCGCACGCTGCGCGCGGACCAGCCCGTGCGTATCCGCTATGACAACAAGACCCTGCTGACATCGCTGTTCTTCCTGGGCAATTCGCTGTACCTGCCGAACGGGTTCGCGCCGGCGCGGCGGACCCGGATGGACGACGGCCTGATCGACGTCCGCATCCTCGAGGCCGGCCGGCGCTGGGCGAGGACCAGGATCCTGACCGCGCTCGTCCTGGGGCGCCTGCAGCGCAGCCCGCTCTATCACGAGTTGCAGGTGCCGGAATTCAGCTTCAGTGCCGTCGACGGTCCCACGGTCGTCGCGTGCGACGGCGAGGTCGGCGACAAGTACGACAAGGCCAGCTTCAGCGCGAAGTACCGAATCCTTCCGGTGTTTCGTCCGCTTCGCGACGACCGGTGACTCCCTCGGTGAGGTCGCGCACCCGCGCGTAATGCGCCAGCACCTCGGGCGCGGGCTCCGCGGTGTATTCGTCGGTGGGCGGCGGTTGCCACGCGGGCGGACGGTCCGAGCCGCTCAACGCCCACGCCGCCTGCCGCGCCGCACCCAGCGCGACGTACTGCGCCGGCGCGGGTGCCAGCACCGGCATGCCGAACACCGTGGGGGCGATCTCGCGTAGCGCCCGGGACTGGGCGCCGCCGCCGACCAGCAGGATCCGCCGCGCGGCGACACCGTGCGCGGCCAGATGCGCCACTCCGTCGGCGAGCGAGCACAGCAGTCCCTCCACCGCGGCCCGGGCCAGATTGGCCGGAGTCGCATTCGCGACGCGCAGACCGTGCACCGCTCCGGTTGCGTTGGGCCGGTTAGGCGTTCGCTCGCCTTCCAGGTACGGAATCAGCACCAGCCCGGCGCTGCCGGGAGGCGCCGACAGCGCGAGCCCGGACAGCTCGTCCTGCCCGACTCGCAGCATCGTGGCCGCGGCCTGAAGCACCCGCGCACCGTTGAGGGTGCACACCAGCGGGAGATAGCGCCCGGTGCCGTCGGCGAATCCGGCGACGAATCCCGCGTCGTCGCGCACCGGATCCGCGGTCACGGCGGCCGCCACCCCCGAGGTCCCGATGGAGACGACCACGTCGCCCTCCTCGGCGCGCAGGCCGAGCGCCGCGGCGGCGTTGTCACCGAGTCCCGCTCCGAATGTGCTTGCGCCGCCTTCGGTTCGGTCCGACGGGCCGAGCACGATCGGCAGCTGGGGACGACGGCCGCGCAGCGCCAGTTCCAGCAGATCGAAGCGGTAAGCGCCCGTTGCGGCGTCGTAGTAGCCGGTGCCGCTGGCGTCGCTGCGGTCGGTGGTCAGGGTCGTGATGTCGGATTCGCCGCGCAGGCGCCACGTCAGCCAGTCGTGCGGCAGGCAGACCGCCGCGGTGCGGTCGGCGTGCTGCGGCTCCCGGTCGGCCAGCCAGCGCAGTTTCGCCACAGTGATCGCGGCCAGCGGCACGACGCCGACGGCCCGGGCCCAGGCATGCGCGCCACCGAGCTCGCCGACGAGTGCGCGTGCGGCGCCGGCCGATCGCACGTCGTTCCACAGCAGCGCGGGACGCACCACCCGCCCGGCGCGGTCCAGGCACACCATGCCGTGCTGCTGCGCACCGACGGCGACCGCCTCGACACCATCCAGGCCGCCCGCGTCGTCGATGGCCTTACGGGCGGCGATTTCCCATGCGTCCGGGCCGATTTCGGTGCCGTTCGGGTGATCGGCGTGTCCCTCGCGCACCACCCGGCCGGTGGCGCCGTCGCACACCAGCACTTTGCAGGACTGTGTCGACGAGTCGATGCCGGCGACCAGCGTCATGATCCGCCGGCACCGATCAGCGCCCGCAGCGTTGCGCGGGCACCGTTGCGGTGCAGCGAGTCCAGCGCCCACAGGTAGGACTCGCGGAAGCGTTCGTGGTCGACGAGATCACCGAATACCGAACGGTTGGCCAGGAACGCGACGGGGTTGTCGCGCTGCGAGCGGGCGATCGGAACAAGGGACTCGGCAAGCCGGTCCACCACCTCGATTGGTTGGCCCTGCTCGTCGACGCCCTCGGCATAGCGCGCCCAGCTCGCGACGATCGCCGCGGAAAGCCGCACCGCGCCGCCGGTGCGCAGATTGTCACGCACCACGGGTAGCAACCACTTCGGGATGCGATCCGAGGACTCGGCGCACAACCTGGCCACCGTGTCGCGGATGTAGGCGTTGGCGAAGCGCGGCAGGAGTCCGGCTTTGAACTCGTCCAGCCCCGGGATGCGCTGCAGCGTCGGCATGGCCTCCGAATTCATATAGCGGGCAAGGAACTCGGCGATCAGCGGATCCTGGGCGGCGTCGTGCACCAGCCGGTATCCGGCGAGGTACGCGAAATAGCACAGGCCCTGATGGGAGGCGTTGAGCAGCCGCAACTTCATGGCCTCATACGGCGCCACGTCGTCGACGAGTTGTACCCCTGCTTGATCCAACGGCGGCCGGCCGGCGGCGAAATCGTCTTCGACCACCCACATGGCGAAGGGTTCGGCGATGACGGGCCAGGCATCGGCCACACCGAACTCGGAGTCCAGCCGCTCGAGCACGTCGGGCGTGGTCACCGGCGTGATCCGGTCGACCATCGAGTTGGGGAAGGTGGTCTTCTCGCGCATCCATTGCGCGAGTTCGGGATTGATCTGTTCGGCGTACGACGTGAAGACGCGCCGCGCCATGTCGCCGTTCCCGGCGATGTTGTCGCAGGAGACGATCGTGGGGGAGGGCAGGTCGCGCTCGCGCCGCCGATCGCACGCCTCGGCGACCAACTCGAACACCGCGCTCAGCGGTGGCTGATAGCCGCCCTCGGTGATGGTGAGCGAGATGATCCGGGTGGCCGGATCGGCGAGCAGATCGACCACCGAGCCGGGATCGTCAGGCGCATAACGGTAGTCGACGATGGAGCCGATGACCCGCGGTTCCCGCGTGCCATCGGGGTGTTCGAGGATCAGCGTGTACAGATGGTCCTGGCCGCGCAGCGCGTCGCGCATGCGCAGATCACCCGGCAGCACGCCGATTCCGCAGATCCCGAAGTCCTGGGCCAACCCGTCGCTGAGCAACCGGTCGATGTACATGGCTTGGTGGGAACGGTGAAAACCGCCGACGCCGAAATGCGCTATGCCGACGCCGATTTGACTGCGGTCATACGTCGGGACCGGGATCTTGAGACCGGTCACGTTCGCTGCGTTGAGCCTCACTCGAGGTCACCCTAGCGCGGACCGCCGCGCGCGGGGCTAAAACGCGTCAGGCGTTGGGGCACAAATCGCGCAGCGCGAAGATCACCACGTCTGCGGCCTGTCGACCGTTGATCCCACCGGTGCCCTGGTCGGCGTCCGAGCGCTGCAGCGCCAAAGCCTCCAGCTGTTGCGGAGAAGCGCCCCACGAAAGCTGCTGGCAAAGGTCGGCACCCATCTGCAACAGCTCCGGGTCGCCGCCGTTGACGGCGTGGATGCCGGCGTTGTGCAGGTCGTTGATGAACGCGGCCTGGTCGGCGCGCGCCGGGCCGGCGCAGAGGACCCCGGCGAGCACAAGCGGGCCACTCGCCAGCGCCGCACCCACGAACCGGCCAAACTGCCTGCGTGCCGCCATCAACCTTCTCCCTGTGTGCGCCGGATGCCGATGATGCACTTTTACACAAAACCGCGAACACCCGCTGCACGAACAAGTCGGGGAAGTGAACAGTCGGCCAAGAACGGCGGAGGCTACCCGCGCACCGGCGCGCAATCCAGGCGCCCACGCTCAAGGGCCGCGAAACTACGGAAGTGTCAGATGAGCCCTAGCCGCCGGGGCAAAGGTCACGCTCGGCGTAGCCGACGATGTCGTTGGCCTGCTGCGGACTGAGCCCGCCGGCTCCTTGCCGTTCGTCGGACCGTTGCAGCGCCAAACCCACGAGCTGGGATTCGGGGGCGCCCCACGACAGTTGCTGGCATACGTTCAGGCCCGCCTGCAGCAGAGCGCCGTCACCGCCGGTAACGGCGTGGACGCCGTCTCTGTGCATGTCATTGAGGAAAGTGGTCGCGTCGGCCTGTGCTGGACCGGCCCAGATAAGGCTGGCGAGAAGCGGGCCGCCGAGCAGAGCCGAACCGATGAACCCGGTGGTGAGACGACGTGGGGACATAGCCTCTTCTCCTCGTTACGTCAACAGTTCTAATCTCGATGTTAACTTCTCCGTAACCTTCAAAGCGATAACTGTTCACCAACAGTTTCCTGTGAAGCACCTGCGGAAAATTTAATTCGGTGAGATTCGAAACCCGTCCGGCGACCGCTGGCCTTCGGCGTTTAGTGGCGATCTGCCTTGAGTTCTGATTCGTGACGCCGTTGTGACGTCACCATTTGGAAACGGCACGGTGCGGCGTGGCGCGTGTCGCGCGCGTGCTGCTGACAATTGGCGCGGTCGCGAAAGTGACCTCGGTACGGCTAGGCGGGCCTGCTGCACCAGTGCGAAATAGCTGAGCGTGAATAAAGGAGAGTTGACGCTGATGGCGATCGTCGATCGGTTCAACATCAAAGTAGTTGCCGGCGTTGGGTTGTGCGGAGCTGCTATCGCGTTGAGCCCCAATGCGGCGGCCGCCCCGCTGATCACGGGCGGCAACGCGTGCATCGAGGGGCAGGCCGGCGAGGCGCCGGCCGCCGGCGGTCCGGTCGCGGGCGCAGGGCCCGTGGCTGCTGGTGCGCCGGCCGCCGGGGGCATGTGCGCTGCGCCCATGATTGACATGTCCGGCGTGCCGATGGCCGTGCCAGGCCCCGTGCCGGTCGGTGCTCCGGTGCCGATCGTGCCGCCGCTGCCCCTCGCGCCGCCGATTCCGGTAGTGCCGCCGGTGCCGGTCGTGCCGGCCGGCGCGCCGCTGATTGCGCTGGGTGGGCCGGCGGCTGCCGGTGCGCCCCTGGACGCGGCCGCTCCTCTCATCGACATGTCCGGGGTGAAGGATGCGCCAACCGGTCCGGCACCGAGCGGCGGGCCGGTGCCCGGCCAGCCGGTTCCCGCCGGCCCCTCGGGCGCGAGCTGACGCCGAGTTTTGAGTGAACGGGACGGGCCCGCTGGTTTGTCACCAGCGGGCCCGTCCCGTTGCGTGGCGCGCAGGTAAGGCAACGTCGCCGCGTCCCAAAAGTCCCAAAAGCCGCGCACGTCACGGTGATTGAAGCGACGCACCGGGCTAACGCCTAAGTGCAGAGCTTCCTAATTGTAAGTCGAGTCCACGACCATCACCGGGTCGCCGACGTTGACGTGGTCGTAGTACCACTCGGCGTCTTCGGGACTCAGGCTGATGCAGCCGTGGCTGACGTTCTCGAGCCCCAGTGAGGAGACGGCCCACGGAGCCGAATGCACGAAAAGGCCGCGGTTGGTGATGCGGACGGCGTAGTTCACCGTGAGCAGGTAACCGTTGGGATCGTCGACGGGAATGCCGACGCTGCTCGAATCCATGGTCACCGCAGGGTCTTTGGACAACACGGTATACGTGCCGACCGGCGTCGGGTATTCCGGCCTACCCATCGATGCGGGCATCACGCCTTGCTCGCCGAAGTGCGGCCGGTGGTGCGGCGCCGGCAGTGCGGACGGTGGTCCCGTCTGGACCCCGTCGATGCTCACGGTGAAGGTGTGGTCGGAGATGTTGGCGACCCCGACCACGGCAGGACCCGTTTTGATCTCAGTGGTCACGCCACCGACTGTCAGCGCAATCGTGCTGTGCGCCGGCCAGTATCTGTCCGGAACCCACTGCGCGACATCGTTGTCGAGCCAGTCGAACTTGCCGGTCATGGCGGGCGTTGATTTGACTTCGATGGAGCGCTCGGCCGCCTGCCGATTGGCTACGGGTGCGGTGAATCTCACCAGCACGGGGTGCGCCACGCCGACCACCTCGTCGCGCGCCGGCAGGACCGACGCGATCGCGAACCCACGCGACTGGTTGGATGCCGCCAGGCTCACGTCGGCCGGCGTCACGACAACACTCGCAGCGGCTCCGATCACCGCAAGAACACACCGAACACCCGTCCGCATGGCTCCAATTCCTTTTGAATGACCTAGTTGTAGTAGGGATGATAAATGTGCGCTGAGCTGCGAAAGTACAAGGGCGCGTTGATGTTTGGCCACACCTCGGTCACGTTTTGGCCAAGGGTGTTCGGTTGCGCGGCCGGCGGTGAATTGGGATCGAGTCGTGACCCGTCCGTGGCTCGGCCGCGCGATCTCGGAGTTGCCACTCACGACCGCGTCGGCCCGGACAGCAAAGACGATCGGTGAACTGCAGACCAATATGGCGAAACCCTGGCGCCGCGGAGACGGCGGGTCGAATACTGAGTGGATGAGTAGGCCCGCACCGCCCGTGCTGACGGTCCAATCGAACTGGTCACGGCGCAGTTTTGCCGCCGGTCACGATGTCGTCGTGGGAAGTGACCTGCGCGCCGACATGCGCGTCGCGCACCCGCAGATCGCCCGCGCGCACCTGTTGTTGCGTTTCGATCGCGGCAAATGGATGGCGATCGACAACGGATCCCCGACGGGAATGTTCGTCAATGGCGGCCGGGTCGCCGTCGTCGACATCCGCGACGGCCAGAGCATCAACGTGGGAAGTCCCGACGGGCCGCGGTTGAGCTTCGTGATCGAAAGCCACGACAGGACGGTGGGCCAGCTGCCGCCGACGGTCGAAGGTATGCAGGCCCTCAGGCGCCCCGGCGCCCCGAAACCGGCGCACCCCGAGTACCCGCAGCAACCCGGCGGCTCTTCGCCCCGCATCGCGCGACCGCAACC
>NZ_JCALEJ010000069.1:0-872 GCF_059813315.1 Mycobacterium sp. NGS11 | reverse complement strand
GGTGCGGACCACGGAATCCTCCCTGCGGTCCCGCCAGCCGGCAATGACTTTGAACTGACTGTGCGACAGTGCTTTACGCATATCTAATCCCAGATCTATCGTGCGCAACAACGCCGTCAGTGCGTTGATGGACCGGGTGCGTTCAGCGACCATCTGTTCGTGGGCAACGACCAGCACCCGCAACACCACCCGCGGTCCGGTGGCACGTGGCCACCGCAAACGTGAGGTGTCGACCGCCAGGACCGAGCGGGCGATCCGGACCGCATCCAGGGCATCGGTCTTGCCCACACCGCGACGCTGGGCGGCGGGCATCGCTGACGGCTCTGCAACCGTCAGTCCGCGGGCAGTGACCCGGTCAGCCAGTCCTGCACCGTAAGAGCCGACTCCTTCGATGACGATCAACGACGACTGCCCATCGATCCTGTGCACGATCCAGGTCAAAGCGCGGTCGAGTGCTGCCGGCGTGTTCGCAAACACCGACTGATCGATCACCGCCCCCGTCGATGCAACGACCAGCGCTAAAGAGTGGGAGGCGGCGTGAGTGTCGACCCCGATGACAAACGTGTAGTGCTCTGCGACGATAGGCATTGCGACCGAGTTCCTTTCCGTTGGGCGACGTCGTATCGGCGTCGGCCCGGGGAGAACTTCGAGGCAGGCCTGTAACGGGCCACGACCCGCGGCTACGGGTCGGGCAGGCTTCTAATCAAGCCACCGAAGCAAGACCGGGCCGGCGTCGCCGCCCTCGATCGGATGGACAGATCCCGGGTAGAGCACCCTCACGGGGCCAGACGATTCAAGAGTCACACCCAATCAGGACGGCAACACCGATCCTGTCAGCCAGCACCGGGCCAGCCGTGTAAAGACTTACAGGC
>NZ_JCALEJ010000068.1:0-942 GCF_059813315.1 Mycobacterium sp. NGS11 | reverse complement strand
GCATGGTCAACTCGGTCTTGGGCGTGAACCCTCCGCGGAACTGGATGTAAACCAGGGTGAAGATGACGGCGAGAACGACCGCCACGACAAAGGTGATCAACCGGTAGGGCGGCTCTCGCGAGTCGTTGATCTGAACGGGTGAACCTTCCATGGCCTACACCGTGAGCCCGAAAGTTGTGGGCCCGGCGATGGACCGCCACCCGCGCGGTTGGTTATCCGGATAACCCACCGTCGCCACCGCTGCCCCTCGCCTCGGGGCCGTCGCCACCCGGCGCTGGCCTGTACACCTATGGAATAAGACCAGTGAAATGTACCGCGATGCAGTGGCACAAACAAAGCAGCGGCGCCAACCTGCGGGTGCACAGCCTCGTCGCTCGGGTGACCACCTTCACCGATTCCGGCGAGCCGATCGTCTCGGAAGCGAATTATCCTGTCCCGCAGAGGCTTCGGCCACTGGCTACGTGTTACGGGTTGATGGTGTTATCTCCCACCTGGCGGCCCCAGACGTACTCGATCGCATACGGCGATCCGGTGTCGAGATGGTTGTACGGCGCGAGGCTGTTGCCGGTGTCCATCACCAGCTCCGGTGCCGGCCACAGATCGCGGGTGATCTTCTGCCAGCACCCCGGCGCCCCGCCCGGACCGCCGCGCGCGTTCACCCGCGGCAGGTTCTCCGGGTAGACGTAGGGATTGGGCGCACCACCGATCAGGCCGACCGCGCCGCCGAGCCCGAGCGTGAGCGCGGAGATGGCAACCAGCGACAGGGGATTCGCGACCAGCCCCAATCCGGACAGCGCCTCGGTGTTCATGTTCAACGAATAGCCGTTGAAACCGCCCTCGGAGGCACCGGTGATGGGCACGATGTCGTGGTAGTTGCGCAGCGTGCAATAGATTTCGGGGCTGTAGGTGTCCAGTAGCTGCGCCGAAGGGACCAGGTCGGCA
>NZ_JCALEJ010000067.1:0-969 GCF_059813315.1 Mycobacterium sp. NGS11 | reverse complement strand
CGAGGTGCCTCACGTAAAGGTGAGCGCGAAGCGGTGGCTGGTGCCTCACACATGGTGAGCGCGTGGGGGGCTTGCACTACTTCGCCTCGGCCAATCGGTTGATTGACGGTTGTAATGCTTGCAGGTCGAGGTGGCGGGCGGCGGCCAGGGCCTCGGTCTTGGCTTTGGCCAGGTCCAGCAGCTGCATTTGGATGGTGTTGATCTGACGGGTCAGATCGGCCGGGTTGATGCCCTCGATTCGGGCGGCCACATTCGAGAGTTGTTGTGTATCAAGAACACCTGATGATTGTAGGCGCTGCCACGGGGTGGCCGGGCTGTCGTAGATGCGCTTGCGGCGGCCGCCCGCGGTGGTGGTGTAGCCGACGGGGCTTTTTCGTCGGGGTGAAGAAGTTCAACCGCAGCGACACCAACGGCCACAGCTCGTTGAGTAGCTCCAGTTCCGCCGGGGTGTCGTAGCGCCAGTAGAACGCGTGTTTGCGCACCACGTGGTTGTTCTTGGACTCCACGTGGGCCTGGTCGTTCTTCTGGTACGGCCGCGAGCGAGTCTGGGCGATGTCGCGGTCCTGCAGCCAGTCGGCGACCTCGTGATTGATGAACTCAGACCCGCAGTCTGAGTCGAAACCGCCATCGGGAATGGGAAGCGCTGCTGCAGTTCCTCGATGCCCTCGAGGATCCACTTGGAGGCGTTGTTGCGGATCGAGGCGTTTTCGGTCCAGCCGATCACCAGATCGGTCATCGTCAACGTGCGGGCGAACTCGCCGACCAAACTCGGGCCGCAGTGCGCGACGGTGTCGGCCTCGATCACCCCAGGGGTGTTCGGCGCCTCATCGGCGCAGGTGCGGATGGAGATCGAATTACGCAGCAACGGTGACGGTTTCGTTGTCGAGATGCCCTTGATGCGTATCGCATCCCGGGCGGGTTTGAGGTAGCGGTCCACGGTGGCCGCGCTCATTGTCTTCAAGTCGGCCA
>NZ_JCALEJ010000066.1:0-976 GCF_059813315.1 Mycobacterium sp. NGS11 | reverse complement strand
GGGACGCGGGGCAGCTCGGACAATCAGCCAGATGCCCGACGTCAACTCCGTTCAGTGGATTACCCGGCCACTGGGCGTTCCGTTGGACCAAGCATCTCTGACCTACGGAGTAAGCTGCGAACACCGCGGCCGCAGCGGGGACCCGCTCTACGGGGTGCGCGGCACCCTGCGCACCCGGCTCCCCCTGGTCCAGGTGACCTGAAATGTCTATCAACGCGTCATCGCCGCCTACGCCCACCCCGGCCGTCGCCGTGGCAAGACCATGCTGGCGGCGATCATCGATTCGCTGCGTCGCGGCGTGCCCGCGGAACTGGTCTAGAGGAACCGGCCCAACTCGGCCACACCCTGTGGCGCCGCCGCGCTGACGTGCCAGGACGTCAGCGGCCCGCTTGTTCAGTGTCCGTCTGAGGGTTTCCTGCAGTGCCTTCGGCAAAGCCAGCGCTGAGCGCGTTGCTCAGCTACTGCCATCATGGCGCGGCCCTTTTTGCGGTCAGGTTCTCGGTAGGCCGCCACGGCGCGTTGATACATCGTCCAGGTGGCTTCGAGCTCGGCATGAGCATCGGCGGCGAATCAGCTGGCTAGCCAGGCTTTCTGCTTATCGGTGAGCAGATCGGCCCCCGTGTGCAGGGTCCGCCGCGCCCGGTAGAGCGGGTCGGTTGTGCGGCCCCGATGCCCGCAGGCGGCCAGCTGAAACAGGCGGCCGGCACTCATCGACAGCGTTGCCGGCCAGCCGAACCACATGAAAGGGAATCCATCACCGTCATCGCCTCCGGTAACTCTTCGGTGGTGGCGGTCTTGAACCCGGAAAAGCCGTCTATGGCAACGACTTCCAGACCGTCGCGCCAGGACTCCTCGCAATGAGCGAGCCACTGCTGAAACGCTCGTTTCGAGCGGCCCTCGACCATGTCCAGGAGCCTGACAGGGCCGGTCTTATCCGGCTCTTCAGAATCCAGGGTGTAGTTGGGGTTCTGAATCG
>NZ_JCALEJ010000065.1:0-1175 GCF_059813315.1 Mycobacterium sp. NGS11 | reverse complement strand
ACCTCACTGGACCAACTGGACCGCCGCCGTCACATCGAACCGTTCATCACCTCGCTGACCACCGCCACCAACAGCGTTACCGGAGAGCCGATCACCGTCGCAGACCGGATCAGACGCATCCACGCGGTGGGCAACTTCCTGGCCGAGATCACCGAATGGGGATGGGACGACGCCCCACCGCGGCGTCTGATCTTCCGCACCGACCTGCCACGGCCACCCCGCTGCCTGCCTCGATACCTCCCCGTCGACGCAGACCGCAAACTCACTGCCGCACTAGCGAAATCACCCTACCGGCTGGCCGCCGATGCACTGCTGGTGCAGCGGGCATGCGGATTGCGCATCGGCGAACTGCTTGACCTCGAACTCGACTGCATCCACGAGATCCCCGGACAAGGTTCCTGGCTCAAAGTTCCCCTCGGCAAGCTCAACTCCGAACGCATGATCCCCGTCGACGACGAGGTACTCACCCTCGTGGACCGCATCACCACGACCCGCTCATCCGGGCGACCCATGATCCATCCCCGCACCGGAGCCCCAGCAGACTTCCTGTTCACCCACCATGGAAAACGCCTCTCCCAGAACGCAGTACGCGAAGAACTGAACCGGGCAGCCCACACAGCAGGACTCGGGCACATCACACCGCACCAACTGCGACACACCTACGCCACCGCGCTGATCAACGCCGGAGTATCGCTACAAGCGCTGATGGCACTGCTCGGACACGTCTCCACCCAGATGAGCCTGCGCTACGCCCACCTCTTCGACCACACCGTGCGCACCGAATACGAACGCGCCCTGGACCTGGCGAAAAGCCACATCGGCCCGCTCCCGGCGACCGCAGTCCACCTGCCGATCACCGATATCACCGGCACCGGATGGAAGGACACGCCAGCCATCAAATCCCGCCTCGCCGGCGGCTACTGCCTGCGAGCACCCGCGCAAGGATCCTGCCCCTATGCCAACATCTGCGAACACTGCCCAAGCTTTCACACCGACTCCACCCACCTCGCCGTCCTTGCCGCCCAACGCATCGACGCCCAAGACCTGGCCACAGACGCCGAAAAGCGGGGATGGATCGACGAAGCAGACCGGCACCACAAGCTCGTCTCCAGACTCGACGCCCTCATTGCCCAATCGGAACCCGCATGAATGAAAGCACCCTGCTTAAAGTCGAG
>NZ_JCALEJ010000064.1:0-1244 GCF_059813315.1 Mycobacterium sp. NGS11 | reverse complement strand
ACGGCTCACTAATAGCACGCGACCCCGACACGCGACTCCGGTTGCTGCACGAGTACGTCGGTCAAACTGTACGGAAGTGTCACCTTGATCTGGACAGTTTGATTCGAATAAGTCCGAAAATGGTTACGGACAAACAACTCTCCTCGTAGTAGTCATCGCTCTGCGTGCCGATAACGCACGGAGCAGGAGAATTTGGCGGTCGCCAAGTTGGCGATGCCGGCGTGCGCGGCGGCGCCCAGCGGGACAGTTGGCTGACCTGCAGCAGCAGAATGTTGCGAAGTAATTCCATGACCACTTCACGGGGGTCCGGTCACCAGTCAAACGGCGACACCGTCAGCGCCGTCACTCCTCGTCAACGAGGCGGAGACCGGCGACTCACGCCAGCACCAGCACCACCCACCCAACCGGGTCGCCTCGCGCCGGGCATCGCCAGCCCACCGGACGACACCGTCTGCCCCGCTCCGTACGGCTGACCATTAAGGTCAAATCGTGACTCAAGGAGCCAACCGGGCGCAGGCAGGCCGCGGCATTACGGCAGGCCTTACGGCCGAGGCGGATGTTTGGCCGGCTCTTGCCCTTCAGCACTTGTGGAACGCTCGGCATATGGCCGCGCTGTGCAAGACGCGGGAGAACGACGTAATTGCCCAAGGCAACCACAACATCGACTACGAACTTCGCTGACTCGCTATGGTTGCCGTTGCGTCGGCAGCAGGCTTCGTCGAATCGTTGATTAATGAGATATTCCGTGCCGCTACCAACGCGCCACGGGTAACAACGCCGAACATAGCGGGAATTCCGCCCGATGCCGTCGAGAAGATGAAAGACCTTTGGAATCCTCCAACAGCGCAAGGTCCGAAACCTGGCCGGTTGCAGCATGTATGGGCGAAACTGCGGGGCCACAAGCCCGTCCGGCCGCCGGTATCAATCGAACGTAATCCTCCGCTCGATAAGTACCAACACGCACTCACGGCGATTGGAAAATCCCAAGCGATGCCGAAGGGGCATCAGACCTGCCAACGCGTCCAGATTGTGTTCGACCTGCGGAATGCGTTGCTGCACTACACGCCTGAATGGCAGAGCGTCACCCACGGCGAACTTCGGTCCCGGTTTCAGCAAGTGCCAAAAAGCAAGCAACTCGTAGCCGGTGCCGGATTTCCAAGCGTGATTTTGAACGCGGACGCCGCAGAATGGGCCTGTAACGTGTGTGTGGATTTCGTTGATGAATGGTCTGGGCACATGGGGAT
>NZ_JCALEJ010000063.1:0-1280 GCF_059813315.1 Mycobacterium sp. NGS11 | reverse complement strand
TGTCTTGAGTCAAGAATTTGGCAGGGTTTGTGCGGTTTTTAGGTAGGCCTGACGTGGGGTTCGATCGTTGAGGGCTTGGTGTGGTCGGACGGTGTTGTAGATGGTGCGGAAGCGGTGAGCTTCCATGTCGAGGGCGTCGCCGTCGCCGATGTAGCCGCGGAAGAGGTGCTCGTATTTCAGAGTGCCGAAGAAGCGTTCGATGACGCCGTTGGTTTGTGGTGATTTGATTCGGGTCCGGACGTGTCGCAGCAGGGGATCGTCTCCGGCGAACCGTGCTTGGAAAGTCTTGCCGCGGTAGCACGGTCCGTTGTCGGAGACCAATGCGATCGGTGCGGGGGCTTGGCCGATGACCGTGTTGTTGGCGTCGAGGATGTCCATCAGACCCCGGTCAGCGCGCAGATCGGTCAGGCCCAGGACGCGTTGGGCCTCCTCGATGGCCAGCTGCAGGCAGCGCACGGCATCGATACCGCGGCCGGTGGGAGACACGGTGATGGCCAGGCAGTACTTGCTCACGTAGTCGATGACCGCGCTGATCCTCCAGATGCCGCCGCAGGCGGTTTCGAATTCGGAGAAGTCGGTCTGCCACACTCGGTTGCGTTCGGTTGGCGGGTCGCGGAAAACGTGACGACGCAGTACCGCCCACGATTTCCGGTCGGCTCGAAAGCCCTGTGGCAACAGCAGATCTCGTCGCCGCAGGGCGCGTTGCACCGAGGAGTTGGTCACGTCGTGACCGTCAGCACGCATCAGGGCCGCGATCTTGCGGTAGCCCCAGGCCGGCCAGGTTTCGGCGTACTTGGCGGCCAGTGCCTCGATGCGATCGACAGTGGGTGCTGGCCACGGCCCCTTAGGTGGTGCGCCATAACGCAGTCGCGCCAGCCGGCGCCGATACGTGCGTTCGGGAATACCGGCCAGTGGGGCGAACCTCGAAACCGGCAGCCCCGCTGCCGCTCTTAGGGCTTCGAGGTCTGCGAAGGGACTTGATCAGCGAAGGCAGCTCCGCGTTGCCAGATCCGCAGCTGGACCGTGGCCTCGGCCAACGCCAGCTTGAGCTGCTCGTTTTCCCTCCGCAACCGACGCTGCTCGGGAGTTCCTGACCTGCCCGCCGGCCCGCCAGGAACCTCTTTGAGCCGATCAGCACCCGCCTCGAGGAACTGATGCTTCCATTTCGTCATCGTCACCGCGCTCACCCCGCAGCGACGAGCAGCTTCGGCACACGTCATCTCATTGGCCAGAACCGCCAACACCAGTCGGGTCTTCTCCTCTGCGGGAATCTTCGTACG
>NZ_JCALEJ010000062.1:0-1445 GCF_059813315.1 Mycobacterium sp. NGS11 | reverse complement strand
GCTGGATCGATCGGCACGTACGTGGCGCCGGTCTTGAGCACCGCCAGGATGGCCACGATCGCCTCAGCGGAGCGGGGCAACAGCAACCCCACCCGCTGCCCCGGACCCGCACCGTGGCCAATCAACAAGTGCGCCAACCGATTCGAGGCCTCATCAAGCTCGCCATAGGTCATCGACCGGCCGGCGAAACTGAGCGCCACCGCCTCAGGCGCGCGGGCCACCTGCGCGGCGAACACCGCCGGAATCGACACCCCCACCCCCGCCGGCCGAGCCAGCACCGCCCGATTACCCCAACCCTCCAACTGGGCCAACTCACCCGCACCCAACACCTCGACCGAGGACAACCGCCGCGCCGGATCGGCCGTCATCGCCAGCACCACCCGCTGCAACCGCTCGATCAACACCTCAATGCTGGCCGCATCGAACACATCGGTGCGAAACTCCACCTCCCCACCAATGCCAGCAGGCTCACCAGCATCGGTGAAACGCTCCGCCAACGACCACGTCAAATCCATCCGCGCCGTATGGGTATCCGCCCGCAACGGCCGAACCTGCAAATCCCCCAACATCGCCCCGGCCGCAGCACCGTCTTGCCAGTTCTGCCACGCCAACATCACCTGAACCAACGGATGATGAGTCAACGACCGCGCCGGATTGAGCCGCTCCACCAACACCTCAAACGGCACATCCTGATGCTCATAGGCCGCCAAACTGCGCGCCCGCACCTGCGCCAACAACTCCCCCACCGTGGGATCAGCACCCAAATCCACCCGCAACACCAACGTGTTGACGAAAAAACCCACCAACTCATCAAGCGCAGGATCACGCCGCCCCGCGATCGGGAAACCCACCGCCACATCCACACTGGCGCTGACCTTGGACAACAACACCGCTAACGCAGCCTGCACCACCATGAAACTGGTCGCATTATGCTCACCGGCCAACTGACGCACCCGCGCCTGCAACTCAGCCGACCACTCCACACCCACCGTGGCCCCGCGATAATCCGCCACCGCCGGATACGGCCGATCCGTGGGCAACTGCACCCGCTCGGGCATCCCGGCCAACACATCTTCCCAATACGCCAACTGCCCAGCGATCCGACTACCACTGTCCTCGAGCTCACCAAACTGCGCCCGCTGCCACAACGTGTAATCGACATACTGCACCGCCAACGGCGCCCACCCCGGCACCTGCCCCACCGACCGGCTGGCATACGCCACACCCAAATCCCGCACCAACGGCCCCACCGAAGCCCCATCAGCAGCGATATGATGCACCACCGCCACCAACACATGCTCATCCTCAGCAACCCGGAAAAGCTGCGCCCGCAACGGAATCTCACCCGCCAAATCAAACGCATACCGCGCCGCAGCCCCGACCGCCTCCTCCAACCGGCCCACCGACCAACCCACCGCATCCACAACCCGCCAACCGAAATCGGC
>NZ_JCALEJ010000061.1:0-1692 GCF_059813315.1 Mycobacterium sp. NGS11 | reverse complement strand
TCGCCCCGAACTCTGCGTGCCTATGGCTACGACCTGTTGGCGTTTTGCCGTTGGCTCGACAGCGTCAACATCGACTTGAGTTCGGTGACCACCGAGACTGTGCTCGACTTCATGCGGTACTGCAGGCAGACGCCGATCGCGGGGCGCCCTACCAATGTGGTGTCGATGACCGGCAAGCGCCTCGACCGTTACTCGTCGACCACCATCAACCACCGACTTGCTGCCTTGACGGGCCTATTCGCCTTCCGGGCGTTGCGTGACCCCGATTTGCGTAGTCCGATTCCCAGCGGTCGTGAAGCGCGGCGAGTCAGCGCCGAGGAACGCAACGGACTGCTCGGGCACCTGGTCCGGCCAAAACGGCGGTCCGCGCTACGCCTGCGTGAACCGCGGCGGCTACCGCGGGCATTGGATCGCCGCGAGACCGCGGAGCTGTTGTCGAGCTTGCGGACCTGGCGTGACCGAGCGCTGGCCGGTCTCATGTTGTTATCCGGGTTGAGATCCGGGGAGCTGCTCACCCTCGACGTTACTGACGTCGACATCGGCGCCCGCTGGGTGCGGGTGATGGGCAAAGGCGCCAAGGAGCGTCGGGTTCCCCTCGATGTGGAGGTCGCAGGGTTGGTCCAAACCTATCTGCTGGCCGAGAGACCCGAGTCGGGCGTGTACCCGTCTTTTCCTGGTCGCCAAAGGTCCCAACCGGGGTCAGCCGTTGACCGCGGCCGGGCTGCGCACGATCTTCCGGTATCACCGGATCAAGTCCGGAGTGCTCGGCGGTCACCCGCATGCATTGCGTCACACCTTCGGCACCGCGATGGCCGAGGCCGGTGTGGATCTGGCGGTGATGCAAGCACTGCTCGGACACACCCACATCGACACCACAGCCCGCTACATCCATCTGGCACCCACCCATGTCAAGGCGGAATTCGATGCTGCCCGAACACGATTACGTTCCCGCACCTGAGACGCCGGCGCAGATCTACGCCGCCTACCTCGTGCACCTGCAACGACGGGACCGCGGCAACACCGCCTACAGCCAAGCCGCCCGATCGTTCCTGCGGCGCTGGCCCCGAGTCCAGGCGTGGGCCGACATTCCGCTGGACAAGCAGTTGGCTGCGAACAGCTCGACACGCCCCTTCATCACCTTCTTGATGGTAAGTAGACGACTGCAACCGGGCTACGACTACCTCGTCCACCGCAAGCTGTCGAGCTTGTGGCATGAGCTTACCGACAGTTGCCTGCAGCCCGATCTCGATCAGTTCATCAGCGCAGCATTGGAACTGGGCTTCACTGAACGGGTCGCCTCGGCCATCGGCTCGCAGATCATCGCCCGGCTGCTGATTCAGACCGGCCGCCCCTTGACCTACCTACGTGAAGACGACCTGCAGGAGTTGCTGCACGCCTGCGATGTTCGCCAGGAACGTACCGGACGCGGAGCCAGACACTATCGCAGCACCACCCACAGTGCCCGCCAGATTCTCTTCCACCTCGGGGTGCTCGAGAACCAAACACCGCCAGCAGTCACAGCATTGACCCTCGAGCAGCGCATGGCCGATGTTCCCGCGGCGCTGCAACCGGCGTTTGTGGCCTACCTGAACCGTAAATACGCCACTTGCGTACCCAAAACGGTCAGCACCCTGGCCACCCGATTGGCCCATTTCGGCCGATACCTCGCCACCGCCGACCCCAGCTTGACCT
>NZ_JCALEJ010000060.1:0-2104 GCF_059813315.1 Mycobacterium sp. NGS11 | reverse complement strand
TAGGCCGGGAGCCGCTCGGCCAGTGCGGCACGCAGCCGCGTCGGGTCGGCTGTCCCGGTGATGTAGGCGACCAAGCGCTTGTCACCGGGGCGGTCCTCGCGGACGATCACCACCGCCTGCTCCACCCCAGCCAAACCGGCTACGGCCGCCTGGATCTCGCCGAGTTCGATGCGATACCCGCGGATCTTGACCTGCTCATCGGCCCGTCCCAGATACTCCAACTGCCCATCACGGCCCCACCGCACCAAATCCCCGGTGCGATACATCCGCGCCCCCGACCCACCAAATGGACACGCCACAAACCGCGACCCGGTCAAGCCGGCCCGGCCCAGATAGCCGACACCCACCCCGCGCCCGGCCACATACAACTCGCCGGCCACCCCGACCGGCACCGGGTGCAACCACTCATCGAGAACAAACAACGCCGCCGTCGATACCGGCCCACCAATGGGCACCACCGCATCCCCGACTGACAACGGCGCGCTCATCGACGCATACACCGTGGCCTCGGTGGGACCATACGCATTGATCAGCACCCGCCCGGGCGCCCACCGATCCACCACCTCGACCGGACACGCCTCACCACCGAGCAACACCGCCACCGACTCCAAACCCTCAGACGGTAAAACGCCTACCGCAGAAGGGGTTTGGGTCAACACGGTGACCCGCTCACTGATCAGCAGATCGTGGAAATCCTGTGGTGAGCCCACCACCTGCTCGGGCACCACCACCAACCGGCCCCCACCGAGCAGCGCCGCCCAGATCTCCCACACCGAAAAGTCAAACGCATACGAATGACACTGCGTCCAAACCTGCTCGGCCGGCAGTCCGCTCGGCAACGAGGCCGCCAAATGCGTCACGTTCTGATGAGTGACCGCCACCCCCTTGGGCACACCGGTAGTACCCGAGGTGTAAATCAGATACGCGACATCATCGCCGGCCGGCGCCGGCAGGGCGGTGCCGGGCTGGTCATGCACCGCAGGATCATCGACCTCGATGACCCGAACCCCAAAACCAGCCAACCGATCAACCAAACCCGCAGTCGTGAGCACCGCCATTGGCCTGGCATCGGCAAGCATGAATTCGATCCGCGCATCAGGCTGCCCGGCATCGATCGGCAGATACGACGCCCCCGCCTTGAGCACCGACAACATCGCCACGACCGCCCCCGCCGAGCGCTCCAACAACAACGCCACACACTGCCCCGGCCCCACACCCCGACCAACCAACAAATGCGCCAACCGATTCGACGCCTCATCAAGATCCCGATAACTCATCGAGCGACCCTCGAAGCTGATCGCCACCGCCTCCGGGGCGCGCGCCACATGCTCGCCGAACACCACCGGAACCGACACCGACGCGCTCACCGGCCGAGACAACACCGCACGATTACCGAGCTCATCTAGACGCACACGCTCACCGGCATCGAGCACATCGATCGACGACAACCGCCGCCCCGGATCGGTCGCCATCACCTCCAACACCCGCTCCAACCGCCCGACCAACACCTCGACACTCTGCGCATCGAACACGTCGGTACGGAACTCCACCGACCCACCAATCCCCGCCGGCTCACCGGCGTGGGTCCAACGCTCGGCCAACGACAACGACAAATCCGTACGCGCAGTACGGGTGTGCACCGGCAATTCAGAGACCTCTAGATCACCCAACGCCAACCCAGCCGCATCACCCATGCCCACCCCGGGAAGGTTTTGCCAGGCCAACATCACCTGCACCAACGGGTGATACGCCAGACTCCGGGTCGGGTTGAGCCGCTCAACAAGCACCTCGAAAGGCACGTCCTGGTGGTCATAGGCGGCCAGGCCCCGCGCCCGTACCCGCGCCAACACCTCCGCACCAGTCGGATCCCCACCCAAATCCACCCGCAACACCAACGTGTTGACGAAAAAACCCACCAACTCATCCAGCGCAGGATCACGCCGCCCCGCAATCGGGAAACCCACCGCCACATCGCTACTCGCGCTGAGCTTGCCCAGCAACACCGCAAGCGCAGCCTGCACCACCATAAAACTGGTCACATCATGCTCACCGGCCACCGCACGCAGCCGCTGCTGCAACTCAGCCGACCACTCCACCGCCACCG